>NZ_JBMIRP010000045.1:0-35368 GCF_049202975.1 Ureibacillus sp. MALMAid1270
GAGCCAGGATCAAACTCTCCATAAAAGAAAATTTGATAAAGCTCAAATTTTTGCTGGCATCTTTATGATGTCCAAAATTGTGTTTCTATTATAGAAACTATTTATTCATTAACGTTTTGTTGTTCAGTTTTCAAGGTTCATGTTTATCGCTGTCTCTCAACAGCAACTTTTATAGTTTATCACATCTACCTTAGCGAGTCAACTATTTTTTGTTTTTAAAATTTTGTTTCTCAGTCGTTTTTAACGACGGATATAAATATAACATCTATATTTTAATAATGCAAGTGTTTTATTGAAAAAACTTTTATATTTATTATTCAATATAAACAGATGCTACAAACCCTTAAATATTCAATAAGGTTCTTACTAGTTTATATCATTACTCTCGTAATTTCAATATTAAACATTATTTAAAATATACTACTTTATTATTCAAATACATTTATTAAAATCAGATCCATTGTATTAATTTTTAACATCAAATACAAACTTGAAATTTTACCTATATATCTCTCTGAGAAACTATATTATACCGCAATTTATTAAATAGGTTAATATTATTCAAATGTTTTCGGATTATTTTTATACAATAAACCAGGAGCTACACACCAAATGTGCAGCTCCTGGTTTTAATAGTACCTCATAATATTATTATTAATCTCTATGACGCATTGTTGGGAATAGTAATACGTCACGAATTGATTGTGAGTTAGTTAGTAACATTACAAGACGGTCAATACCAATACCTAATCCACCTGTTGGAGGCATACCATACTCTAATGCTTCAATGAAGTCGTTATCCATTTCGTGAGCTTCATCATTACCAGCTTCTTTTTCAGCTAATTGAGCTTCAAAGCGTTCTTTTTGATCGATTGGGTCATTTAATTCCGTAAAGGCATTTGCATGTTCACGTCTAACGATAAATAATTCAAAACGATCAGTAAAACGAGGATCTTCAGGATTTTTCTTCGCAAGCGGTGAAATTTCAACCGGATGCCCATACACGAATGTTGGTTGAACTAATGTTTCTTCTACTTTTTGTTCGAAGAATTCGTTGATGATGTGACCTACTTCGTGCATTTCTTTCACTTCAACACCATGTTCTTTTGCAAGAGCTTGTGCTTGTTCTTTTGTCATTGGTTGCCAGAAGTCAACACCAGTTGCCTCTTTAACTGCATCAACCATATGCACTCGTTTCCAACCTGTAGCAAGGTTAATTTCATCTTCACCGTATTTAACAGTTGTCGTACCTAGTACTTCTTGAGCAACGTGAGCAATTAGATTTTCAGTTAAAGCCATGATATCACGATAGTCAGCGTATGCTTCGTATAATTCAATCATAGTGAATTCTGGATTATGGCGAGTTGAAATTCCTTCATTACGGAATACACGGCCGATTTCATATACTTTCTCAAGACCACCAACAATTAAACGTTTTAAGTGAAGTTCAATTGCAATACGCATATATAATTCCATATCTAATGCGTTATGGTGAGTGATGAATGGGCGAGCTGCAGCACCACCAGCGATTGTGTGTAACATTGGTGTTTCTACTTCTAAATAACCGTTGTTATCTAAATAGTTTCGAATTGCACGAATGATTTTAGAACGAGTAATAAATGTATGTTTACTTTCTTCGTTCGTCATTAAATCTAAATAGCGTTGACGATATCTTTGTTCAATATCTTGTAGACCGTGGAATTTCTCTGGCATAGGTCTTAAAGATTTAGTTAGGAATGTAAACTCTTCTGCTTTAACAGAAAGTTCACCTACGTTTGTTTTAAATACATTACCGCGGATACCTACAATATCCCCTAAATCAGCAGTATTGAACAATTCATACGCTTCATCACCAACATGATCTTTACGTACGTAAATTTGCATTTGTCCACCTAAATCTTGAATGTGGGCAAATCCAGCTTTCCCTTTACCACGTTTTGTCATAATACGTCCAGCGATTACAACCTCATGTGTTTGTTCTTCTAATTCTTCTTTTGAAAATCCATCATATTGCTCTCTAATTTCTGATGATAGATGTGTACGTTCAAAACGGCTACCAAATGGATCTAATCCATTTTCTCGAATATTCGTCATCTTTTGGCGTCTCACCAAAAGTTGGTCATTTAATTCTTCAATGTTTGACATGTAAATCACTCCTTTATTTACTTTTTCGCACGAACTGTGTGTTTGTCCATAATGTACCTATTGTACACAATATTTGGTTAGGATTCATCTGTTTCATACGAATTTCTATACTTCCGACAAATTGTTTTAGTTTTCTGAATTCAAATCATTTAACATTATCGACTATATTGTATTAATATTATGCTGAACTTCCATAAATTGAAATGGGAAAGGGGCATAATTTTTATGTACCGTATGGTTGATGACTTTATTCAAGAGTGGGAAAAAAACTGCAATGGGACATTATCTGTTTTTGAATCCATTACTGAAGAAAAGAAAAGCTTTGAAATTGTTGAAGGGCATAGCTCCCTCGAATGGCTAAGCTGGCACCTTACAACTGCACCCGCATACTTTATCGGACAAGCTGGATTATCTTTAAATGTGGAATTAAATCCCTCTGCTACTCCATCAACAATTCAAGAGATTATTAATAATTATAAGATTGTCAAAGAAGAAGTTGTAAAGACTGTGAAAGAAAAGTTAACAGATGAATCATTATCAACAATTGTTGATAGCCACGGACGCCCTACTCCAATTGGCGCTATTTTACGTGTATTGGTAGATCATCAAACACATCACCGCGCACAAATGCAAGTGTTACTTAGACAAGCAGGACTTAATGTTCCTGGCGTAATGGGCCCGACAAAAGAGGCTTTAAAACGATAATATTAAGGCATCCATTTACTTATGAAATGGATGCCTTTTTATATCATATCGCTTCAACTTGTTGCATTTCGCTAAAATGTTCTTTGACTTCATCTAATAATGCTCGCAATTCTACTGCTGTTTCGATTTGATTAATAGCAGTACGTACTTTACCGTTTCCACGAATGCCTTTCATGTACCAAGAGGCATGTTTACGCATTTCACGCACTGCTACCCCTTCACCTTTTAGTTGCATTAATCGTTCAAAATGCAACCAGCATACATCCATTTTCTCACGTACAGTTGGTTCTGGTTTTAACTCGCCAGTTTCTAAATATTGTACTGTACGATAAATCATCCAAGGGTCACCTAATGCTGCACGTCCAATCATGACAGCATCAACACCAGTTTCATCTATCATTCGTTTTGCATCCTGAGGGGTTTCAACATCACCATTTCCGATAAACGGAATGTTTATATGCTTCTTAACTTCTCTTAAGATATCCCAGTTTGCTTTACCCTCATACATTTGCACACGTGTACGTCCATGCATTGCAATCGCTGAAGCACCTGCACGTTCTGCAGCTTGAGCATTTTCAACTGCAAAAATATGCTCTTCATCCCAACCAATACGCATTTTTACGCTAACTGGCTTTTTTACTGCACTTACTACAGCTGATACCATTTCATAAATTTTGTTTGGATCTAGTAGCCATTTTGCTCCTGCTTCACATTTAATAATCTTATTCACAGGACAGCCCATATTAATATCGATAATACTAGCATTTGTATTTTGATCAACAAACTTTGCTGCTTCTACTAATGTTTCTTTCTCGCCACCAAAGATTTGTAAAGATAAAGGATATTCTCGTTCATCAATATATAACATATCCAACGTTTTCTTATTGCGAAGGATTAAACCTTTATCGCTAATCATTTCGGCATATACTAAACCAGCTCCGAATTCTTTTACAGTTAATCGAAAAGCTGAATTACAAACCCCAGCCATTGGCGCTAATACGACACGGTTATCCATGACAATATCGCCAATTTGAAATGGCTTTTCTTGTGTATTCAAAACTTTTTCCTCCTCTAAGAAGTGCATTACTCCCTATTTTACAACGATATATAAATAGAACTTACCGAATGATTACTTTATATGAACACTACTTTATTAAAACTCTTTTTCTGCTAGAGAATCTTGTAAGCTTGATGCCTCTTTCCATTTCGTAATTCCTTCTTTTTCGAGGTCCATCTGATCAAGGCTATTTTTAGCCAATAGTAACTGATCCGACAATGGCTCAGTAGCAATCTCTAATAGAGGAACTAATACGAATGCCCGTTCGAACATTCTTGGATGAGGTACGCTTAAGTTCTCAACTTCAATATTTTCGTTATTAAACAACAAAATGTCAAGGTCTATGATTCTCGGACCCCATCTGATTTCACGAACACGGCCTAATTCATTTTCAATCGATTGGCATATTTCTAAGCATTCCAGTGCTGTAAAGGCAGTTTCAATTAATAAAACAATATTTAAAAAGGAAGGTTGGTCAATATATCCGACCGGAGCTGTTTCATATATTGAAGATATTGACTTAACTTCAACACCATTTCTATTTTGAAGCATGTGAACTGCTTGCATAAGATTATGTTCTCGATTACCAATATTTGTACCTAAAGATAAATAAACTTTATTCATAATAACGTCCTCTTGTAATTTCTACTGCAACTTCTTTATAGTGACCAGGAATAGGAGGATCGGGTTTTATTACTTCAACTTTTACCCCAAACACTTGTCCCAGGTAGCTCTCTAAAATTCTCGTAGCAATTGTTTCAGCTACCGCTTCAATTAATTTATAAGGTTTACCTTCTATAATTTCTTTACAAATATCATAAACTCCAACATAGCTAACCGTATCATTTAAGTCATCTGTTAATCCAGATTTTTCAATATTTACAGCTAACGAAACGGTAGCATTAAATCTTTGCCCAAGTACATTCTCTTCTTTTAGAACTCCGTGATACCCATAAAATTGCATATCTCGTAAATGTATATAATCCATAGAAATCCTCTTTCTCTTTTTAATGTCTAGATGGTAATTCTTCATTTACTTCAAATTTTCCAAGCAAAGCATCAATCATTTTAACAGTACGAGCTACTTCCTTAACATCATGTACCCTAACAATGTGACAACCTTTCATCACGCCATAGGCACATGTAGCCGCTGTTCCTTCCACTCGTTCATCGATTGGTAAATTTAAAATCGTCCCAATCATTCGTTTTCTTGATGTTGCTAATAATACTGGATAACCTAATTCAACTAGTTCGTTTAGTCTTTGCATTGTTTCAATACTTTGTTTTAGATTTTTTACAAAACCAATTCCCGGATCTAAAATAATATGTTCATCTGGAACTCCCGCCTGCTTTGCAATTTGGATACTTTCTTCTATATCTGCCATGTAGTCATTAAAGTAATTCGAATATGGCTTTTCTTCTCGATTATGCATTAAAATAATCGGAACTTTTAATTCAGCTGCAACTTTAGCTATATTCGGGTCTTTCTTTGCACCCCAAATATCATTAATCATATGTGCACCTGCTTCAACTGCCGCACGTGCAACTGCTGACTTATAAGTATCAATTGAAATAATTGCAGGAACTTCTTTCAATAACGCTTTAATAACAGGTACTACTCTTGAAATCTCTTCTTCATCAGAAATACGTGTATAACCTGGTCGAGTTGATTCCCCACCGACGTCTATAATTTTCGCTCCATCAGCAACCATTTTTTTCGCATGTTCAACTGCATTTTCAATTGAATTGTATTTTCCTCCATCTGAAAAGGAATCTGGTGTAACATTTAATATTCCCATAACAAATGTTTCTTTTTTATAATCTAACTCAATATTGTTAAGAGTAATTGGTTTTTTATAGTTTGATAACATATTCATTCTCCTTTCTTTATCGTCCTTAAAATTTCATCTATGTATGCGTTATGTAGTCTTTGATAAATCGTGCCGTCTCTTCCTAAAAATTGTACACTTCCTATATTCGATATTGGGACAATTTCATCGATAGAGTTCGTTACAAAGCATTCATAAGCCTCTTCTAAATCCTTTTTAATAAACAAATCTTCTACAACGCGATAACCCATTTGTTTTGCTGTATTAATCACCCACTGTCTTGTAATCCCCGGGGTAATACCCATTGCCAATGATGGGGTGAAAATTGTTTTTTCCTTTGTGAAGAAAATATTAGAGGTCAATCCTTCTGTTACAAATCTATTATCCCTCAGAAAAATACCTTCCACTTTCTCTATATTATCAATTTCTAAATTCCCCAAAAACCTTTGCTCAAATAGAGAATTCACATTTTCTCGTACATGTAACCATTTGGCTTCCTTTTCTATCCCTCTTTTCCTGGGGAATAAATCTATCCGGAAGATTGTCACATTCGGTTCATTATTATTGATTGTTGGATATTGCAGTGGTGATTTTTCATTTCTTGTGGAGACGTTGATAAAATAAATGCCATCTTGATCATTTGCATAACTTTTTAACTTTTGAATGACTTGTAGAATTTCTTTTACTGAATAAGGCATTTTTATTCGAAATTGGTTCAACTTCGTTATTAATCGATTATAATGCTCTTGAAATAATACTACTTGTCCTTTATACGTACGGAATCTCTCAAAGAAATTGATACCATACAGAAACCCATGGTCAAATGGCGAAATTGTAACTTCCTTTTCATTGATATATTTCCCATTCATCCAAAGAAACATTTATGTCATCCTTTCTTCAATCCATATTACCTCGACGATAGCATAATTAACCAATCTATTAAACAAAAAAAGACAAAACCCTGTGCAAGCGGTTTTGTCAAATAATTTAATCTGTATTAATCTTCAAAGTTATATAAAGCTGTTGATAAGTAACGTTCACCGTTTGATGGTACAATTGCTAGAACATTTGAACCTTTTCCAAGGCGTTTAGCAGTTTCAATCGCTGCGTGGATTGCTGCACCTGAAGAAATACCAACTAAAATTCCTTCTTCACGACCTACTTTACGAGCTGTCTCAAATGCTGTTTCATTCTCTACTTGGAAAACAGAAGTGTATACTTCCGTATCTAATACTTTTGGAACGAATCCTGCACCAATACCTTGGATTTTATGTGAACCAGCTCTACCTTCTGAAAGAACAGGTGAATCTTTTGGTTCTACTGCGATAATTTCAATTTCAGGATATTTTTCTTTTAATACTTGACCCGCACCTGTAATAGTACCACCAGTACCGATACCAGCTACAAATGCATCTAATTTTAATCCTTCAAACGCTTCAACGATTTCCGGACCAGTTGTTAAACGGTGAATTTCAGCATTTGCATCATTTTCAAATTGTTGTGGTAAGAAGTAACCATTTTCTTCAGCTAATTGATTTGCTTTTGCAATAGCACCTTTCATACCTTCTGGACCAGGTGTTAATACTAATTCTGCACCATAAGCACGTAATAATTTACGACGTTCAATACTCATTGTTTCTGGCATTACTAAAATTGCACGGTAACCTTTTGCAGCAGCGATCATAGCTAAACCGATACCAGTATTTCCTGAAGTTGGCTCAATAATTGTGCCTCCTGGTTTTAACGAACCATTTTTTTCAGCTGCTTCAATCATCGCTAATGCGATACGATCTTTAACAGAGCTTCCTGGATTGAAGAATTCTAATTTAACATATACCGTACCTTCATTTTCACTTGTAGCATGATTTAGTTTAACAATTGGTGTGCGTCCAACTAGTTCAGTAACTGAATTAGCAATTTTACTCATCAACATTTCCTCCCGTCTTATAATCCCTACTATGTTTATATGCTTTACCTAATTAGTATATTACCAACTTCGTTATTTGTTGTCAATAATAAAGACCTACAAAATATGTAAATTCATTTTGTAGGTCTTGCAACTGGACTTTACTTTAAATAGTATGAAGTAACATTAAATTCCTTCCAAAACATTTCTGTCGATACATTCTGAGGTAGTTGTTCCATCGCTAATTCTGTTTTAATATGTTCACTTACTTCATCGAGGGCAAAAGATTTACCCTCAATAATGCCTGTAACATATAATAATGCGAAATTTCCATCACTTAATTGAAAAGGTTCGCTTATTTCTCCAGACTTGAGATGTTGAACAACTTTTTGAATTTCTGGATCTACATTCGTTTGGTCTTGACTAATATAACCTATATTCCCACCTAGGCTTGAAGACCCTGTATCTATTGAACGTTCTCTAGCCAAAATAGAAAAATCAGATCCATTATGCAACTCATTTTGAACTTGTTTAGCTTCTTCTTCAGATTTTACAATGATTATGCTTGTACGATATGTAGTAGGCGTATCATACAATGATTTATTTTCTTCGTAATAATCTTCAATTTCTGACTCTTCTATAACAATGTCTTTTGTTAGTACTTTTTCTAAAATGATTTGTGATCGAATTTTTTTACGAACTTGTTGTTCTTCAAAAATTTTCAAAGACGTATCTAAGTCTTGCGTTGAACTAGTTAGTGCAATCTCTAAATCCACTTCATCATCTGTAACTTGAATACCATATTCTTTTGCAGCTCTTTCCATTACCTCGTCATTAACCAATGAATGTAATGTTTCTTTACCATATAAAGCTTCCATTGCTGCCATCCACTCTTGACGAGTAATGTTCTTTCCATCAACGGTAGCGACAACCTCGTTACCACCATGATTATTAGAATTCATACTTATTATCCACAAAGTAAACCATAATATATTCCCAAAAAATAAAATTGCCATTATCAATAATACTGGTTTTGTTTTTAAGCGACGATTTTGACGGGGCATGTCGTTTTCTAATGATGTAGTTCTAGGATGTATTTTTTTTTGATTATTGTTCCAAGATTTCATTGATGATACCTTTTAGTTCCGATTCATCAAAGTGATATTTTTCTAAACAGAAGTGGCATTCTGCTTCCGCACCACCATCTTCTTCAATCATTTCTTGAATTTCCCCGACGCCTAAACTCATTATTGCTGCACCAAATCGTTCTTTTGAACATTGACATTTAAACTGTACTGGTAATGTATCTAATACTCTTACTTGATTTTCACCTAAAACTGCTTCTAGAATTTGTTCAGGTGTATAGCCTTTTTCTATCATTTTAGAAACTGGTTCAATGTTTGATAAGTGTTTTTCAATTTCTGTGATCGTTTCTTCATCACAACCTGGCATTAATTGAATGATAAACCCTCCAGAAGCTAAAACAGTATTATCCGGATTAACTAATACTCCTAACCCTACAGAGGATGGAACTTGTTCTGAAACTGCAAAATAATATGTAAAGTCTTCTGCAATTTCACCAGAAACGATTGGCGTTTGACCAGAGAACATATCACGTAATCCTAAGTCTTTTACTACCGTTACCGCTCCTTCAGTTCCAACTGCGCGACGCACATCTAGTTTACCAACATTATTTAATTCGAAGTGAACTTGGGGATTTGTAACAAAGCCTCTTACTTCACCTTTTGCATTCGAGTCAACGATGATTGGACCAATAGGACCATTACCCTCAATTTTAATTGTTAATTTATCATCGCCTTTTAACATTGCCCCCATCATTACACCTGCTGTAATTGAGCGTCCTAACGCTGCCGTTGCAGTTGGCCATGTTTGATGACGTCTTTGTGCTTCTCCTACCGTATTTGTTGTTCTCGCTGCAAATGCTCGTACATTGCCATTAAAAGCCAATGCCCTTACTAAGTAATCGCTCATTCGTTAAATTCCTCATTTCTTATTGATTTCTTTTATATAAAATATAGAGACCTTTTAGTGTTAATAATGGATCGACAATATCGATTTCCTTTGTTTCATACCCAAATAACTTTGAAAGTCCACCTGTCGCTATTACAATTGGTTCTATCTTACTTAGCTCTTTTATACGACTTACAATCCCCTCAACTTGTCCTATAAATCCATAAAAAATCCCCGATTGCATAGCCGATACAGTATTTTTCCCTATGACATTTGAAGGTTTTAATAATTCAATTCTTGGTAGCTTCGATGCTTCTGCAAATAATGCTTCTAATGAAATGGTGATACCTGGCGCTATTGCACCCCCGATATAATTTTCATTTTCATCAATGTAACAATATGTAATAGCTGTACCAAAGTCGACGATAATAATTGGTCTTCCACCATACTCGGCAATGGCTGCAACTGAATTAACAATTCGGTCCGAACCTACTTGTCTTGGGTTTTCATATTTAATATTCAAGCCAGTTTTAACACCTGGACCTACTATTAGTGGATTTACATGAAAGTATTTTCGACACATCTCCTGTAAGGAATACATAATGGATGGTACGACAGAGGAGATAATTACCCCTTCTATATGTTTAAAATCCAAATCATTGTGCATGAATAACATCTTAATCTGCATGGCATATTCATCTCCTGTTTTATGCAGATTTGTTTCCATACGCCAATGGTATAGGAGAGCATCATTTTGATAAACTCCAAGATCAATTGTTGAATTACCCGCATCTAATACAAGAATCATCTAATTCACTTCCATTATGAATTTTCATAAAGAAAACCTATCCTAAAAATATTACCATAGTTGTTCATAAGTTTAATAATATAAGGCTTAGCTTCTCTGTGTAATAAATATAAACTTACATCATAAAAGGCTGATCATCTACATTCCGCAGACAATCAGCCTTAGTATTATTTATTTGTATCTTCTTGAATGCCTTCATTTTGAGTTCCCGACGGTGATGACGGCCCCAATTTTGGTAAATCAGAAGTTGTTGGATCAGAAGGACGACTTCCAATATCACTTTCTAAAGTAGTGGAACCAGTTTTTTCAATAGCAGGTTCTGTTGATTCTACATTATCAGAAGTCGGATTTGCCGGCTCTGTTTTATCAGCTTCATCATTATCTACTTTAGAGTAGTCAACGCGATCTGGAAGTTTACCGTAATCTCTTAAATGTTCAATTTGCTGTGCATCTAATGTTTCCACTTCAAGCAATGTTTCAGCAATTAAAGTTAATAAATCACGTTTTTCTGTAAGAATTTTTTTTGTACGTTCATATTGCTCAACAATAATCGATTGCATTTCTTTATCGATTTCATAAGCAATAGAATCTGAATAGTTTTGTTCTGAGTTAAAGTCACGTCCTAAGAAGACGTTACCACCTTGGCTGCTGCCAAACTGCATTGGACCTAATTTATCGCTCATACCATATTCAGTTACCATTGAACGAGCAATGCTTGTTGCACGTTGGAAGTCATTATGAGCACCTGTAGAAACTTCACCAAAAGTGATATCCTCAGCTACACGTCCACCTAATAGACCAGCAATTTTGTCTAACAATTCAGGTTTTGTCATAAAGTAACGATCTTCTTTCGGAAGCATTACTGCATATCCGCCAGCTTGACCACGTGGTACGATTGTTACTTTGTGTACTTTTTCAGCTTGGTCTAATGTTAAACCAACCACGACATGTCCTGCTTCATGGAAAGCAACAATATTACGTTCTTTCTCAGAAATCACTCGACTCGATTTAGCAGGTCCTGCTATTACGCGGTCTGTTGCTTCATCGATATCAGACATATCAATTTTCTTTTTATTACGACGAGTTGCAACTAGTGCAGCTTCGTTTAATAAGTTTTCTAAATCTGCCCCAGAGAAACCTGGAGTACGTTGTGCGATAGCTTTTAAATCTACATCTTCACGTAAAGGCTTATTACGTGCGTGAACTTTAAGGATTGCTTCACGACCTTTTACGTCAGGACGACCAACTGTAATTTGACGGTCAAAACGTCCTGGACGAAGTAATGCAGGGTCTAGAATGTCTGGGCGGTTTGTAGCAGCAATGATAATAATTCCTTCATTTACTCCGAAACCATCCATTTCAACTAGTAATTGGTTTAATGTTTGCTCACGTTCATCGTGACCGCCACCTAAACCAGCACCACGTTGGCGACCTACAGCGTCAATTTCGTCAATAAAGATAATACATGGAGCATTTTTCTTCGCATTCTCAAATAAATCACGAACACGGCTTGCACCGACACCGACGAACATTTCTACGAAGTCAGAACCTGAAATCGAGAAGAATGGAACGCCTGCTTCGCCAGCAACAGCTCGAGCAAGTAATGTTTTACCTGTCCCTGGAGGACCAACTAGTAAAATACCTTTTGGAATACGTGCACCCATATCTGTAAATTTGCGGTGATCTTTTAAGAAATCAACAACTTCAACAAGTTCTTGTTTCTCTTCGTCTGCACCAGCAACGTCAACAAAGCGCACTTTTTTCTTTTCAGAATCGTATAATTTCGCTTTACTTTTACCGAAGTTCATCACCTTATTTCCGCCACCTTGAGATTGACTCAATAGGAAGAAGAATAAAATGATAATGATGATGAATGGAATAATCCCAGTAAAGAATTGTACCCAGCCGCTCGCTTCTGGAGCCTGGATGTACTCAATTTTCGCATTATTTTCTCTTGCATCAGCAATTTTGTCTTGGATACCTGGATAATCAGTCGGGATGTTAGCAGTAAACGTTTGCCCATCTTCATAGCCTTTAAGTTTCCCTTGTACTACATAAACCATATTATCAAATTGAATGGTTGCTTCTGTAATCTGACCTGTTTCTAATGCATTTAAGAACTCATGATAATTTAACTTTTCAGAAGGAGTTCTTCCTCCGTTAAATGTACCAAATATACCTATTATTACGAGAAAAATTAATAAATAAAATATGGTGTATCGAAATATTCGATTCATCCCCAGCCTCCTCACAACATAACAGAAAAACTATAAGTAAAATCTTAACATATCAGAATTTCTCATACAACGAAAAGCCCTGCCAAAAAATGCGATTTCCCTTTTTAGTCAAAATGTTTATAAAATTTCAACTAAAACGAATAAACTTCTCGCTTTAAGATCCCAATATAAGGTAAGTTTCTATACTTTTCTGCGTAATCTAATCCGTATCCCACTACAAATCCATCTGGAACTTGGAAGCCGACGATATCTGCAGATAAATCAACTTTTCTTCCTGATGGTTTGTCTAATAGTGTTACAATTTTAATGGATTTTGCTTTACGATATTTAAATAAATCAACTAAATAGCTAAGTGTTAAGCCACTATCAATAATGTCTTCAATAATAATGACATCACGGCCTTCAACACTTGTATTTAGATCCTTCAAAATTTTTACTTCCCCAGAAGAGACTGTTGCGTTTCCGTAACTCGATACATCCATAAAGTCAATTTCAATATATGAATCATATCGTTTCATTAAATCTGTCATAAATGGTGTTGCACCTTTTAGTACACCAACTGCAAGTGGAAATTGGTCCTTATACTCTTCAGTTAATTGTTTTCCAATTTCAGCGATTCTTTCTTGAATTTGTTCTTCCGTTATCATGATTTTTTCTATATCTTGTTGAATCATTTAGGTTCCTCCTGTAGTAACCATTGTTACTAAATATATGAATAAATGTAAGTCCATAATATAACATTGTTAGATCTTTCGCTAACGGCTTGCCTTATTTTTTTACAAAATTAAAACAATATTTTAAAAAACATTCTCTATTCTTTATTGTACTCGATAATAATTTTAATATCATCTTGGGCGCGTTGTATTTTAGAAATATTTTTGTTCTCTCGGATACCAATCACCGCCATCACAACATCTTTGCTATCAACCAGTATTGGCCATGAATCACGGTCGAGTAGCGGAACTTTTTCATCAATAAAAAGACGTGATAAGCGCTTCTGTTTTTCCATACCTTTTAAATGAATACGGTCCCCGTCTTTTCTTGATCGAACCCGAAACGGTGCTGTAAATGACTTTGAATTAAAATAGAGCTTAACCCCATCATTAATTTCTTCCGACTTTGCAACATTAGAAGCTTCTCCTATGTATAAACACATACCATTTTTCAGTTTGTTCCACTCGTTAAGTTGCACAATTGTTTCATCATGTATAACTTTCACTGTTTTCTTTTCAAAGAAAACTTCCTCATATATTCTGTTTGCAACAAATTGTTTTGGTAAGTCGATCGTTGCACTTCCATCTTGTGTTTTACATAACTCTAAGATAGACCGAGCAAGAACATCGCTATTTGAACTTTCCGTACCATTGTAAAGGTAGTTTAATAGCATTAAAATAATTCGTCTTTGTATCGAATGGGGTTCCTTTTGAAAGGCAGTAATGTCCAGAACATACCCATCTCCATCACTTCTTCTCGTCAATTGCGTAAATTTACTCGTAGCAATTGTAAAAAGATAGTCATCATCTTCTTGAATACGTTCTGCAAGCTGTACTGCATTTTGAGGAATCGATTCATTTTCCTGCTTCATTAGTGGAATAATGTGGTGTCTAAATCGATTTCTTGTGTAGTCGTCTTTTGAATTACTACTATCTTCACGATATGTTCCACCTTTCATTTCTAGATATTCCTTTACTTCTATTTTTGTGACGGATAGAAATGGTCGGATAATCGTCCCAAAGGAAAAGGTTCGCTTTGCATAAATCCCTTTCATGCCACCTAAAGACCCGGATCTAGTAAACGACATCAGCATAGATTCTAATTGATCATCCGCATGATGTGCCGTAACCAACTTTGTTATAGAATTTTTCTCCATCACTTCTGCAAAGTAGGCATATCGTTCTCTTCGGCAAATCGCCTGTGAATTACCTCCTTCTTCCTTCAGAATTTCTGGTATAGGAATCGATGTACTAAATACAGGTACTCCTTTTTCCTTACAAAAGTTTTCTACAAATTGACGATCTTCTAATGATGTCTTTCCTCTTAACATATGATCTACATGGGCAACAAAAATCTCAATGTCAAAACATTTTCTTAAAGATAAAAAATAATGTAATAACCCCATCGAGTCTATTCCACCAGAACAAGCTATGAGAAGACGGTCTCCTTTTTGGATTAATTCATGATTATTTATAAAAGAGTACACTTTACTTTCAAACGAAACCATCTTCCCACCTCGCAAGTTTTTAAGAAATAGCTTTTTTATTTGGCTTAAATACAGACCATTTTGGTACAACATGTCCTACATTAAATAACATAATTGTACAATCATCATCAACTTCATATCTTTGTTGATACTGTTCCATTAAATGATATAACAAAATATCTATTGGTATTTCATTTTCAATACTTTCTTTTAATAAGTTCACAAAATATTGTTCTTGCTCATCCCAATCATGATCACCCGAGAATAATCCGTCCGACACCATCACGACATAGTCATCTGCAAGTAATTTAACCTTTTCTGTTTCGATTGAAAACACAGGCATAAAGCCAACTGGAGCAGCTGCACCATCCACTTTAATTAATCTTTCACCACGCAAGATGTAGGTTGACATACTGCCTGCCTTCCATGACCACAATTCTCCTTTTTGTAAATCAACTAATGCAAAATCAATTGTAGCGTACATATCTACTTCACGATTGAGCGACATAACATAGTGTAATGTATGCATGGCTGTCTCAGGATTCATATTGTAACTTAAACATTCTCTCATTAATCGAACTAAACGGCGACTTTCACGCTGAGCTTCTCTATTTTGTCCCATTCCATCCGAAAGCATAACAGCCACTAACCCAGGATGTATATGGAATACTGCATGTGTATCCCCGGAAACCCAGGAGTTTTTAGCTTTACTATAAATATCATAATCCATTTGATAACGAACTGCAGAACGGAATCGAATTTGCAAATGAGCAAATGGTTGTTTTTGATCAACTATTTTTTCTACTTGGAAAGGTTCTGCAAATACTTCATAAAGAATTGGAAGTAGAATTCTCTCACATAGCAAATGTTGCTCTTCATATGTTTTATGCTTTTTCGCAATGGAACAAATGATATCACGTTCTCCCATTGTATTGTTGAGGATATCGATTTGGAAGCATTGCACTTGAGCAGTTTTAAGTTGTTGATATAACTCATCTTCTATTGTCTTAAATGTAATTGTTTCACTTTCCATTTCTTTCATCAATTTATTTAAATGATTGCTTAAGTCTTTTAGTTGTAATGCAATCATTTTCTTTCCATGATAAAATTCTCCATTTATTTTATCGTTATATAGTTGATAATCAAGTTCTTCGAGTAATTTTGTTGATTTTACACATTTTAATTTTATTTTTTCTTCTGCCATCGTCTGTTCGGCTTTCTTTACTCCAGATTTTGCAATAAACCAATTATCAATTAGCTCGTCCATACCATTACCCTTACTACTCCAACAGCGATCATACCTAAAGCAACTCATACATGTTGCACTCGGTTCAATTTTCCTTACAGTTTTAACCGGTTCAATCGAAGTAAAACGGTCAAAAACCAATTCTTTTAAAAATTCGACAAAGTTTTGGAACGTCTCAAGTTTAGCTTTTGTATTCTCCGTTACCCATTCTTGACGTTGTATTAAAATTTCATCTCTCTTTGGATGGATAATATTTTGCAAGAAATTAAAGACATATTGTGGTATTGCAAAAAATGCTACACCTGCTACTAAGATTGATACAAAATAAACCGTATCTAAAGGTAACGTAGTATCGTAAAAGAAAAAGAAAACACTAGGAACCAAACTACCGATTACTACTCCAAAGCGACCTAGCCCTGTAAATAGACCAGCAACTACTCCGGTCAACCCGTACACTGCAATCATCCCTGTAAATGAAAGTTCTGAAATACCAACGAGCGAACCGACAATAATAGCGATTGTCGCTGAAATTTGTACACCACCTGCATAAGCTGCAATTAGTATAGCCAGCTGCATGACAAATGGTGCTAGTCCAAAATAAGAAACGACAATAGAATTCATGCCCGTCAAAGCCATAGCTAAAATGACTAATCCTGCACCTACTCGTTCATAATTCCAACTTTTTGTCCAAAATTGATGTGGTTGAACAAAAAATAGTTGTACAAAAATCGTCATAAAGAACGCTAAAACAACCTCATAGTAAATATAAAGCTGAATAATAATAGGTGGAAAACTAAAATGTATTGCAGTTTGCCAAGCAAATTGCCCTATTAGTATAGCAACTGCTACTGCGAAACTTGTCGGCAATTTCCAATAACGAAAACGTGTAAATAACTCAAAAATTACTAGTTGTAAGCCTAATATTAGAACTTGTCCTAACCCCAAACTTACAGCTCCAACCATTCCTCCTATTAGAACCCATGCTTTTTCATTTTCGTAACGCTGTCTAACAATCGCCCAAAGAGGTAATAAAAATGGAACCGCCGCATCGAACATTACAGTTTGTGATAGAAACAAAGCTAGTAATAAGAAGCTTAGATGTATAATAAGGCTAATCTTTTTAATAGAGAAGCCGTCTTTGATCCCATGTAATATCGTTTTTTCCGAAATCGTTTCGATATTTGCCATATTCTCCATTCCCTTCTATCGATTTCGAACAATTATATAAGAATTTGTCCGTAAAATTTGTCTAGTAGTGAAGGAAAATAAATAATTCGTTCGACGAAATAATAGGAATGCCAACATTTTGAAAAATAATACTTGGGTTATCGACAACAATATGAAAAAATGATGTCATTATTTTAAGAATAATGAATTTAAGCTATCATGAATTTAGGTTGGCTATAGTTTGGAGGCAAAGAGAAGAGATGTTAAATACGTATTGGAAATTAGCAGTTTCTGTTTTTATAGGGGCCATATTTATCGTGGTTGGTACCACTGCACCAATTCCCGTTGTATTTCAATTAATTGCATTAGTTTTGGGGTTAGTTATTACTGTTATCAACCTTATAGTTGTTACCAAACGCCTTTTGTAGTGATTTGGGATAAATTTTTATACATATGCGAAACAAGCATTATCTATATTTCTACAAAATAAAAGGATGACTCCTTCGATCGGGTCATCCTTTTTATAATTATGAATCTATTTTACACTTTTTCTACGCTCTAAAATAGACAGCAAACTATCCTCTTCTAGCTCCACGTCCACCTCGTTTTGATTCAGTAGCACGTTTTAATGTTGCAAGACGCTCATCACTATCTTTTAGGAATCGTGCCATTTTTTGTTCAAAACTTTCTTTTTGTTGGTACTGGTTACGATCATTTGAACGATGGTTCTGATTATCGCGACGTGGACGTTGAGGACGTTCAGGTCTCTCAGGCTGAGGCTTTGCTTTACGGATTGATAAACCGATTTTACCATCCGCTTCAACATTCATCACTTTTACTTCTACAACATCGCCAACTTTTAAATGTTCGTTAATGTCTTTCACATAGTTATCCGCTACTTCACTAATGTGAACTAGACCCGTTTTGCCGTCTGGCAGCTCAACGAATGCTCCAAAATTTGTGATTCCTGTTACTTTACCTTGTACTTTGCTGCCTACTTCAATTGACATAAAAAAAATGATCCTCCTTAAATTTTAAGCGGCTAAATCGCCATGTAATCTAAATTTACGTGCAAATAAAAATAGCTCGTTTCTCTATATTATAGCCAACAAAAAAAGAGTGTCAACAAGACAACTCTTTTTACAACTGACTTCAATAAACAATTTTTCTATAGTTTGTAGTATTTAAACCATAAACATATCTAAATTGCTTGCTCACTATATTATTCTTCATCGTCTGGAATTGTGAAAATAATTTCTCCGTCATCGGAAAGAAAATATTCTTTTCTAGCAAGCTTCGCAATATAGTCATCATCTTCAAGCTTTGCGATTTGCAAATTGAGCATTTCTTGCTGTTCTTTTACTTTTTCTAACTTAGCTAGTGCTTCTGTCTTTTCTTGTTCTTTTTTAGCAATTCTTTGATCTTGTGTAAATATAGTACTTATAAAGAATACTAATATAGCGGAGGCAATGATTCCAAAAGCTAGTAATCTTCTTCGTAATAGAATCTTTTGCCTATTAGAAGATTTCAATTCTTCGTCTGTTGCACGGACATAGTCATTTTGAAGCGTACGTACAGTTTTTGATTTATCTTGCTGTTTGGGACGCTTGGCCATATCCGTCACCTCCTGAGTTTATTTGCATCTTACATTATACTGTTCTATTAATTTTTTTTAAAGATGAATCTTCCAAATTTTGAGTGAAATTTTGAATACCATTTAGTAAATATTTTTCGAAATGGACTTAAAACAAACAAAATAATACTAATAATTAGTAAAATGATTCTGTTTAATATGGAAAGTAGCAGTTTAAAAAATAAGATTATTGGCCTAATCACTATGAAAAGAACTACTTTTCCTAGGAAACGGAATAATGGTTGAAACAAAGACTCGTACAAGAAGATGCCCGAAATTTGAGCTATTGGGTCAATTAAACGCCATTCTCCACCCTTTATAATATATAAAATATAAAAAGTCAGTGCACCTAATAGTGCCCAAATGACCAGTTCTATTCCAATTGTAAATCGCTTTAAAAATGACTTTGGTGATATGGCGCTTATAGTAAATCGTGTAGCATCAATTATAGCGCCAACTAAAACACCACTAGCCATCATTATTAAAATACTTACAAATTGTTCATTAACCGTCATCCAAACAATTTATGGAGGAAGCCTTTTGATAACCCATTCTCTTCGTCATCATATTGTAAAAGTTTTACATTGCCCTCTAGAGTTAATAATCCCTTATCAACATCTAAATGTACAATTTTCAATTCCTCACCGCGAATAAGTAGATTTCCTTGAGAAGTTTTTACGTAAAATTCCTCTTGGTCAAAACGTTCAATTTCCTTAACTGCAGTCATGTCCATTCTTTTTTTATTACGCACTGTCAAAAGATGATCCCCAGTTGAAATACTATAACGATTACTTTCCTGATGTAGTGTCATATTGTTCCTCCTTTAGTGATTCTTTCTTTTCACTTTATGCTATAAATAAAAAAAGCATGACAACAAAATTGTCATCATGCTAAGAATTTTTATATTATTTTCTAAAAAATGTGAGAGTCCAAATATAGTTACTCTTCATCATCGATAAATTGTGGTTCAATTTGGTCAAGCTTTTCTTCTTTTAAGATTGTAAACATACTCGCTGCATCCTCTTTACGAACATTTTCTCGTAAATCCTCTACTTTAGCTGTTACCACTTTTTGGCCAAAACGAATAGCTAACTCGTCTCCAATTTTAACTGAACTACTAGCTTTCGCAACTTTACCATTGATCGTAATTCGACCCTGTTCTGCAACTTCCTTTGCTAGTGTTCTACGTTTAATTAGACGAGAAACTTTTAGGAATTTATCTAAACGCAATTTAACTTCTCCCCTTTTCCATCATCTTTGCTTCATTCCAAAATTGATCGAGTTGTTCTAAAGTAAAGTCACCAAATGATTTTCCACTTTCTTTTACTTTTTTCTCGATATATTGAAATCTTTTACAGAACTTTTCATTTGCATGGATCATTGCTTCTTCTGGTGAAATTTTATAAAATCTAGCAATGTTTACTAGTGTAAATAATACATCACCAAATTCATCTAAGCGAGTAATTCCTGACCCATTTTGAATTTCCTCGCGAAACTCTTGCCACTCTTCCTCAAACTTTTTCCACGTATCTTCTGCATTTGGCCAATCAAAACCAACTGAAGCAGCTTTATTTTGGTAATTGAAACTTGTTTGTAGTGACGAGCTTGCACGAAACTCACCTTTTAAGATGGAATCATCATCTTGTTGACCTTTTTCTTGCTTTTTAATAGCTTCCCAATTAGTGACTACATCATTGGAATCAGCAACTGATACTTCCCCAAAAACATGAGGATGACGACGAATCATTTTTTCGCTAATCGATTCAAGGATTTCTTCTAAGTTAAAGTACCCATTGTCTTCCCCAATTTGTGCATGTAGAAAGACTTGAAGAAGAATATCACCCAATTCCTCGACCATTCCAAAATCATCTTCTTCATCAACCGCTGCAAGAAATTCGTGCGCTTCTTCTATTAAATATTTTTTCAAACTTTCATGAGTTTGTTCTTTATCCCAAGGACAACCATCAGGACCTCTTAATGTAGAGACGATTTGACGGAATGTTGACCAATCTTTCAGCGCTTCCTCAAAACATTTTACAGGTGGTACATAGATTGTTGTTAAGTTGTTCACTTCAACAACTTGATCTAATTCGTATAATGGAACAGTTTTTAATTGCTCACTTGTAGACCCAGCTGCAGTTACTATTGTCACAGGGTAATCTTCTCGATATTTTTCCATTAGGGTTAATTTTACTTCCGAGGCACTATAAGTGTCGTAAACTTGAGCGATTAATAAATGGGCTCTCATATTCACTTCATGAATCGAAAAGCTTGTCCCATCAAAGAGTTGAAAACCTTCGATAGGGTCAATTTTTAATGCAGCAAATGTAGAATCAAGGAAGCTTTGACCACCCTCTATAGTTATACGGACCTTCCCCTCACGCTCAGCAGCAATTAATAATTGTACAGTCTGTTCTGCGACTAAGGGATGCCCAGGCACAGAATATAAAACAGGGTGCGTTTCGGACTCTTTTAATAATAAAGATACAATTTCTTCATAGACAGGTTGGAATGTATCATGTTTTTCGTATATTGAATCGAAGCTTTCAAAAGAAATTCCTTCCTGAGCTAATTCACTAATAACGGGATGATCCATTGTTCGACTGAAGATTTTCTCTGCTTTTTGTAGTTTTTTATAAACCCCTAAAGGTAATTGATTGATATCTCCAGCACCGAGACCAATTACAGTAATTTCATTCATATAACCCCTACCTTCTCTTATTTAACCATAGTTGATAAACTGCCATTCTTCGACCAAAGGGTAACAAAAACCATTCTTTTTCACCAATAAGTCTCGTCTTCGCTACTACTGTTAAAAATACAAATGCTCCTACACCTATTAAACAACTACCAAATAAAATAGCCTCAATTCTCGTAGAACGTACAACTCCTGTAAAGAACTGCAAGAATTTATCTATTATAAACACCGCGATGACCATCGCTATACTTGCCGAAAAAAGCTTTATGTAAAAACGACTTTCTGCTAAATGAATAGATGTAAGATTTTTAATATAAACGATGAGTAAAAAAGCACATAAATATAAACTAAGATCACTTGCTATAGAAGCACCTAATACATCAAACTGTGGAACGAGTACTAGATTTCCTATCCCCTTAACAACTAGTGCACAGAAAATAAATATCGCTGGCATTTTTAATTTCCCCATACCTTGTAAGATGGCAGTAAGTGTCAAAATAATGGATAGAGGGATAATTTGTAAAACAATAATCATTAACACTGTTGATAAATCGTTTGTTTTAAAGAGCATAGTATTAACATATGGCATGACGACAATAAGACCAATAGATGCAGCAACACCAAACAATAAAGAACTTCTATAAGTTAATTGAATAAATGGAATTGCACTGCGTCCCCCTTGTTTTTTCATATGATGCGCAACAAGAGGAACAATTGCTAATGATAAGGAAGATGCGATGACAATTCCTAATTGGACAAGTGGTTGACCACGATCATAAATTCCTTTTTTAATTTGCGCAATGTACTCTCCCATTCCTTCATCAACCATTGTCGAGTAGATTGTAAATGAATCAATTAGCTGTAAACTAAGGATTAATAAACTACTCAAACTAACACTGATACTTAGTAAAGTAACTTCTTTTATAATTGGCCATCTTTTATATTTATTTTTTGGAACCTTTTGGAGAGAGACTTTCTTCTTTAATATGAAGAATAATAAAATCACTCCGGCTATTTCACCTAAAACAGTACCTAACACAGCCATGTTCCCAGCACCATATAATGATTCTGATGTTTTCATAATAATAATGGTACCGATTAATATAATTGACACTCGAATCGCTTGTTCAAACACCTGTGCATAAGCAACTGGTGCCATTTCACCACGAGATTGGAATATCCCTTTCATTAATGCCAAAATAGGCATAAACAACGTTACAAAAGAACCTGTTTTAATGAGCATAGATAGGTTTTGATCATCCATTAAATTTGCTAACCAATCCGCTCCTAAGAACAGAAATAGGAAAAATAAAATCGATAGTACTGATAAATAGGAAAAAATTGTTTGGGATACAAAGTACTTTTGCTCAAGCGGATTTTTGCCCATTTCTACATCTGCTAACATTTTAGAAATAGCAACTGCAAATCCACCCGATGTCCAAACAACGAAAAATGAAATAAATGGATACACTTGTTGATATATATAAAACCCTTGGTCACCTACTAAGTTTTGAAAAGGGACCCGGTAGACCGCGCTTAAAATCTTAACGATTATTGCAGCTATTGTAAGGAGTAATGCTCCTTTCATATATCCTTTCATCCCAAAATTACGAGACATAAACTTTCCTCTTTCTTAAAAACAATTTATTCCCATTATAACAGAACTATATTTTCCAATTAAATTTCAAAGACATAAAAGTAGGCCGATCTCTTTTTTGAGACGGCCACTCTTATTAGTTTTCCATTTGTTTTGCTAAGAAGTTTGCAGCTGTTTCTGCTGCTTTTTGTTCAACATCTGTTAAGAAGTGAACTTTTGATATTAAATAGACAGCACCAATTGTATCTCCATTAGAAATAATTGGAGCTACACAATATGATTTTACCTGCTCAAATTGACCTGGGATAAGCTCAATTGTATCTTCATTTTTCTCTAAAATAACTGAACGTTGTTTCATAAAGTCTTCTGCAAATGGAGAAAGACGTCTATTAACATAATCTTTCTTAGAAACACCCGCTACAGCAATAATTTCATCACGGTCGCTAATTAAAGCTGGAGTTCCTATAGTCTCATATAGTGACTCTACATACTCTTTTGCAAATTCTCCTAAGTCATTAATGGGTGAATATTTTTTTAGAATAACTTCACCTTCACGATCTGTATATATTTCTAACGGGTCACCTTCGCGAATTCGCATTGTTCTTCGAATTTCTTTTGGAATAACAACGCGACCTAAATCATCAATACGTCGGACAATTCCAGTTGCCTTCATCTTGTTGCCTCTCTTTCAATATCAATTTTTGATTCACTAATAGTATGGTTAGAAATTGGACAATGTATGCAAAAAGTGTATGAATAGGATAAATTTCTGAGTAAAAAAATTACTATATTAACAAAAATAAATCCTAATTAAGAGCCATTTTTATTATTTATTTTTCAACGAGTTGCTTTTTAGTTTTTGCAATCAGTTCTATCATTTGTTCTAAAACATCAAACGGTTGGTGTTTTCCACATTTTTTCTCATCAATCGTGACGATTAACTTTTGACCATCCATACTAAAACCGACTGCTCGTTCAAATTTCATTGATTCAGATACGACTTTACTTCCATCTACTCTTGCTGTACCTTCTTCGGAAATATAAATCGAGATTACATTTTGTTTCTCTTTTATAGCTGTAATCCCTGATTCTATTGCCCATACTTTCATACGAGCAATTCGTAGTAGATTTACTGTTTCATCTGGAAGATTTCCAAAACGGTCAATCATTTCATCGAAAATCTCATTATAGTCCTCTATTCGATCCATTGATTTAATGCGTTTATACATTTGGATTTTTTGATAACCATCAGGTATATATGAATCCGGAATATAAGCATCCGTATGAAGTATAATTTCAATTTCAGCTCTTTCTTCTGGTTTCTCACCTTGTCGTTCTTTGATGGCATCTTCAAGCATTTGAGAGTACAGATCAAAACCAACTGAATCTATAAAGCCATGCTGTTCTGCACCTAATAAGTTACCAGCACCTCGTATTGATAAATCTCGCATTGCAATTTTAAACCCAGAGCCAAGTTCTGTGAATTCTTTCACAGCTTGTAACCTTTGTTCTGCAACATCAGTTAATACTTTATCGGGTTGATACATGAAGTAAGCATAGGCAATTCTGTTGGAACGTCCTACACGTCCGCGCAATTGATAAAGTTGGGATAATCCCATTCGATCAGCATCATGTACGATTAGCGTGTTAACATTCGGCATATCAACACCTGTTTCAATGATGGTTGTTGTTACTAACACGTCATATTCTCCATCTAAGAAGCTAAGTATGATGGATTCCAGTTGGGATTCTGTCATTTTCCCATGGGCATATCCTACTCTTGCTTCTGGAACAAGCATTTGAATTTCCTCAACTTTTCTTGTCATATCTTCTACGCGGTTATATAAATAAAATGTCTGTCCACCTCGTGCCATTTCTCGCTCAATTGCTTCACGAACTAATGCTCCATTAAACTCCATTACATAAGTTTGTACAGGGAATCTATTTTGAGGTGGTGTTTCAATTACCGATAGATCTCGCACACCAACCATCGACATGTGTAAAGTTCTTGGAATTGGTGTTGCCGTTAAAGTTAACACATCCACGTTCGTTTTTAACTGTTTAATCTTCTCTTTATGTGTAACACCAAAACGTTGCTCTTCATCAACAATTAGCAAACCTAAATCATGGAATATAACGTCATTAGATAAAATACGATGTGTTCCAATAACGATATCTACAGTTCCTTCTTTTAATCCTTTTAATGTTTCCGCCTGTTGCTTTTTCGATCTAAAGCGGCTTAACAGACCAACATTTATAGCATAATCTTCAAATCGTTGTGTAATGGACTCATAATGTTGTTGAGCTAAAATAGTTGTTGGTACTAAAAAGGCTACTTGTTTGCCATCCATAATTGCTTTAAACGCTGCACGAATAGCAACTTCTGTTTTTCCATACCCAACATCCCCACATACGAGTCGATCCATAGGTCGTTCTCGTTCCATATCTCGTTTTACTTCTATAATAGATCGTAGTTGGTCTTCTGTTTCTTCGTATGGGAATGCTTCTTCAAAAGAGCGTTGTTCATCGGTATCCGGTGAAAATGCATATCCTTTTTCCGCTTCACGCTTTGCATAAAGTTTTATTAAGTCTTCAGCAATATCTTTAACAGCTGAAGATACTTTAGCTTTTGTCTTCTTCCACTCAGCGCCGCCTAATTTATGTAGTTTAGGTTCTTTACCTTCGGAAGCTACATATTTTTGGATTAAATCAATTTGATCAACCGGTACATACAATTTATCATCTGCGCGATATCGAATATGAAGATAATCCTTATGTGTACCATTTACTTCTAATGTTTCTACACCTATATACTTCCCAATACCATGATGAACATGTACGACATAGTCACCTGGTTTGATTTCCGTATAGCTCTTAATTCGTTCAGCGTTGGACATTTTTTGCGTACGGGATTTTTTTCTTTTTCCTTGTTGCTTAAATAGTTCATCATCTGTCACAACTGCTATACGTTGTAAAGGTAATTCAAATCCGGAATTTAACAATCCTTCAACTAAGTAGATTCCGGCCTCGTTCGGCATTCCTATAACACTCTGAATATTGTAATCTTCTAATGTACTTTGAATTTTCTTTAGCCGTTCTTGACTATTTCCGATGAATAACACTGTAAACTTTTCATTTTTCCAACGTTCCACTTCATTTTGTAGAAGGGCCATTTGACCATGGAATTGTTGCATTGGTTTGCATGAGAAATTCGTAGTTTTTGAAAATTTAATTCCTGAAAAAGTTCGAGTAAATAATGCGAAAAATACCTTTTGTTGATTAATCATTGCTAATATTTCTTTAAAAGAAAATGAAGGTTTAACATCATGAACAATTTTTCCATCTTCTAATAAAGAAACAAACCAATCTTCTTCTTCCTTCTCCCATGCATCCATCACTTCTTGAATACGGCCAATCTCATCAAATAGGACAACGCCATCTTCAGAAAAATAATCCCCAAGGAAGGCTGGGTTTTCATAAAGAAGTGACCCGTATTTAGGAATATGGTTTGGAACATTACCTTGTCGAAGCATTTCTATATCATATTGGATGTTTTCATAGAGCGTTTCTTGAACTTCTTTTTTCTTAATCTTTTTTAAGCTTGTAGCTAATGATTTTTCAAGTCTTTCTGCAAGTGTAATACGTTGCTCTGTATTTAAGATTAAGTCTGTTGCCGGTAAAACACGGATAGAATTTAGTTTTTGAATAGAGCGTTGGTCATCTGCAGAGAACTCCCTTATGGAATCAACTTCCGTATCAAAAAGTTCAATACGAATAGGTGACTCTGCATACGGTGGGTAAATATCTAAAATACCTCCACGTAACGCAAACTCACCTGGTGTTGTAACCATTTGACTTCTTGAATACCCCATTCCAACAAGTTTAGATAACCATTCTTCTACTTCGATGTCTTCTCCTACTGAAGTTTCTAAGAAATTTGTCTTCCACTGTTCAACAGGTGTCATAATCTTTCTCATACCTGCTATTGGAATGATATAGACAGCTACATCGTTATTGATCAGATGTCCTACTGTTGAAATTCTTTCCGCGCGCAATTCTGGAGAGGAAATCGTTACATCTGCCGCTAAAAACTCTTCTGCCGGATAATAATGGACATTTTCTTCTCCTAAAAGAGCAGTTAGATCTTCAACTAACTTTTGCGCCTGCAGTAAATTAGGTGAAAGGATATATAGAGGTTTTTTTAGTTCGTTAAATAGCGAATGAATAAGAACTGGTCTTGCTCCTCCAGTTAATCCAGTAATCAATTGTGAATCATATTGTTTATCTGTTATCTGATGAATAAGGCCATTTATATGTTTATCTTGAGAGAATAGTTGACGTAATACGTCCATATACAAAACCCCCTTCCATTACTTTTCGTCCTAAAATTTTTTATGTATACGTTTATAAGTATGACATATAGACGAAGGAAATACTTCCATTTACAAAATGAATGCCCTCATGAAAGCTAATAATCATTACCTATAAAAGGCCTACTAAATTCAAGATATGAATAAATTAAGTAGGAAAAAGCCTTGGACTCATACACTGAGTGCCAAAGCGTTTATCCTATCTTACAACTTAACAGCAAGTTAAGATTCTCTTCTTTGTTTTTATTATTGTAACCACTTTTTGAGCGCATAGTAATCTGGAAACTGTCTTAATGAATCTTCACATGATTCACAAATGCAATGTACAGTCGTTTCTCCATTTGCATCTTTTTCAACATAATCATCTATTTCTCCTACTTCAAATAAATGAAGCTTACGTATAGTTTCATCTGCATCAAAAGGTAAAGTCCCTATTTCTGTTTCACAATGTCTGCAACGGTATCTGACAGTCATGAACTCGTCCTCCTTTAAGTACAATCGGCAATCCCTATTATGTACTAGAAGTATAGACTTAAATTCATTTTTTTATGCACCTTAATACAGCATGCTACTTCCTCTATTTGGAAACATTAAATTGGTTCATTACATCTAAGAACTTTTTAGATAAAGCAGTCTCAACTGCTTCAACTGTAGTTTTAACAGCATCCTCGATAATTGGATCTTCTTCTTTTGTAAATTTTGAAAGTACATAATCAGCAACTTTCATACCTGCTGGTGGTCGGCTAATTCCAACTCGAATACGATTAAATTCTTGAGTGCCTAAATGTTGAATTAATGATTTAATACCATTATGTCCACCAGCACTTCCTTTTTGTCGTAAACGTAATTTTCCAACCTCTAAATCTAAATCATCGTAAATGACAATTAGATTTTCTAAATCTATATCGAAATAATCCATAATTGGTCTTACACTTTCGCCAGATAAATTCATGTAAGTTAATGGTTTTAAAAGGATTACTTTCCCTTCTGGTCGATGAATAGTAGTATACATTCCATTAAACTTTAACTGATTTAGTGGTGCATCCCACTTTTTTGAAAGTTCATCAATACATTCAAAACCAATATTATGTCGCGTATGTTCATATTGTTTCCCTGGGTTACCAAGTCCAACGATTAATTTCATAATCTCCACCCTTTTATTCACTAATCGAGCTAATTTTAACATATGAGTATGTATAAAAGCACAATTGTTTTTATATATGTCTTTATATCTATTATATGAAGTAAGAAGGGGATTGTCTTGAACGTTTACTTTCAAGACATCCCCTATTTAATACACAATGTTGTAATTGAGCATTTTAGTTCTCTGATTCAGGAGCTTCTGTTGCTTTAATATCCTGGTTCTCATCGTCACCTTGACCAGCAGTATCATCAGAAGCTACCCCTGGAGGTGTTACTGTGAATAATGTATCTTCATCTGCACTCAGTACTTCATATTGAATATTTAGATCTCTAACGTTGAATGAATCCCCTATTGCTAATCCAGAAACATCTACTTCAATATGATCAGGAATTTCAGCTGGTTTTACTCTTATTTTCAATAGTCGAACTGGTTGCGTTAATATACCGCCCTCATTAACTCCTATAGCTTCACCAACTGCTACAACAGGTACATCTACCTCAAGTTCTTGAGACATATTAATTGATAAGAAATCTACATGCTTAACATGTCCTTTTAATGCACATCGTTGTACTTCATTTAACACTGCATTTACTCGTTTGCCTTCAACGTCAATTTGAAAAACACTTGTTCTACCATATTTTTGTACAGCCTTTGCCGTTTCAGTATAGTCTAATACAATCGGCATCGATTCCGTGTTATATCCATATACAACAGCAGGTAATTTCCCCTGTTTTCTTAAATTACTTAGCTTTCCACGTGATCCTATGTTTCGTTTCGAAGCTTGTAATATAACGCTCATATTCTTGACCCCTTTTCTGAAAAAAATATACACGATTTAGTATGTCTTTATTTCATTAAGGCTAATCAATAAATCTTCGAAACGAAAGAAAAAGCCGACTCTACACAAGGAGAGCCGGCAGTTTTATGATTAATCGAATAATGTACTAACTGATTTGTTTTCGTATACACGAGAAATAGCTTCAGCCATTAAGTTTGCAACAGAAAGTTGTTTTACTTTAGGTGAACGTTTTTCATCAGGAAGTTGAATAGTATTTGTTACAACTAATTCTTTAATTGGTGAGTTTTCAATACGTTCAATCGCTGGACCAGATAATACTGGGTGAGAACAGCAAGCATACACTTCTTTTGCACCATTTTGCATTAAGGCATTAGCCCCAAGTGTAATTGTACCTGCAGTATCAATAATATCATCAATTAGGATACATACTTTTCCTTCGATATTACCTACAATATTCATAACTTCCGCAACGTTTGGTTTTGGACGACGTTTATCGATAATGGCAATTGGTGCTTTTAGACGTTCTGCCATTTTACGAGCACGAGTTACTCCACCATGGTCTGGTGATACAATTACTAATTCATCTGGTGAATAGTTTTTAGATAAGAAATATTCAGAAAGTAATGGCACTGCCATTAAGTGGTCAATTAAGATATCAAAGAAACCTTGAATTTGTGGAGCATGTAAATCTAATACGATTACACGAGTTGCACCAGCAGTTTCTAAAAGGTTAGCAACTAATTTAGCAGTGATTGGTTCACGTGCTTTTGCTTTTCTGTCTTGGCGTGCATATCCATAATAAGGAATAACAACATTTACAGTTTTAGCAGATGCACGTTTAACTGCGTCAATCATAATTAATAGTTCCATTAAGTGTTCGTTTACCGGAGCAGAAGTAGATTGAACAATAAATACGTCACATCCACGGATGCTTTCTTCAATACTTATTTGTACTTCTCCATCACTGAAATGCTTAACTGATGATTTTCCAAGCTCCACTCCCATTACTTCTGCGATTTCTTGAGCTAATGGGTAATTTGAGTTTAGAGAAAACAACTTTAATTTTGAGTTTGCGTATTGATATGGCATGATGCCCTCCTAAAAGTTTTAGCTAGATTGTTTATTTTAATTTTTTTGCATAATCTAGTTTATTTTCTTGTCTAGCACGTGCAATGGCAAGTGCATCTTTTGGAACTTCTTTTGTAATCGTTGAACCTGCAGCGATAAAGGACCCTTCACCGATTTTTACTGGAGCAACTAAATTGGAATTACAACCAACAAAAACATTGTCTTCAATAATTGTTTTATATTTGTTTTTTCCATCGTAGTTTACAGTAATTGACCCACAACCGATATTTACGTCGTTGCCAACTTCCGCATCACCAATATAGCTTAAGTGAGAAACCTTTGTATCATTTCCTAAAGTGCTTTTCTTCACTTCAACAAAGTTACCGATTTTCACATGATTACCTAAGTTTGAATCAGGACGAATATGTGCAAATGGACCAATTGCCGTATCTTCGCCCACTGAACTATTTAGGACAACTGAGTTAAATACTGTTGTTCGATCCCCGATTTGGCTATCGACAATTTGACTATTCGGACCGATCACACAATCTTCACCAATAACAGTATTTCCTTCAATTATTACACCAGGTTTAATAATTGTGTCTCTACCAATAACAGCTTCTATACTAATATGAGTATTTTGAGGATTAATTATTGTTACACCATTACGCATATGTTTTTCATTAATTCTATTCCGCATGATTTCTTCAGCTTGTGATAAAGCAACTCGGTCATTTACACCTAAGATTTCATTGAAATCATTTGTTGCAAACGCTGAAACAATATCACCTTGTTTTTTTAATATTTCAATAACGTCTGGTAAATAATATTCACCTTGAGCGTTTTCATTTTTCACTTGTTTTAATGCTTCGAATAGCGCTTTATTATCAAAACAATAAGTACCTGTATTGATTTCTTTTACAAGCTGTTGCTCTTCAGTAGCATCTTTTTGTTCTACAATTTGTTCTACTTGACCTTGTTCATTACGAATAATTCTTCCATAACCAAAAGGTGTTTCAGTAACTGCCGTTAGAATCGTTGCTTTTGCATTTTGTTCATGATGATACTCGTATAATGCTTGAAGTGTTTCAGGGCGGATTAAAGGTGTATCACCACAAACAACTAAAGTAGTTCCATCTAAAGAACCTAATAGTTGCTCTGCTTGTTGTACAGCATGGGCAGTACCTAATTGTTCTGCTTGAAGTACATACTCACTTTTCTCCCCTAAGTGGTCTTTTACCATTTCAGCTCCATGGCCTACGATGGAAACGATACGATCTACATTCAATAAACGAACGTTATCTACAACGTGTTCTACCATTGGCTTTCCACACACAGGGTGTAGAACTTTATATAATTTGGACTTCATGCGTGTTCCTTGACCTGCAGCCAAAACTACCGCAAAAATTCTATTCATTTTAGTCCTCCGTTTGAAAAGTTTCTCTTATGACTATATAGTAAATTCTTCGGATTTTCAAGGCATCTAGACTTGACAAAACGGTTACATCCTTTTAGTTTTTCCCCAAAAATTATTAAAAAAATTTAATAAAAACAGCTGTTTTATAGCATTTTTGAGCAAATAAAAAAAGAGCCTATTAAAATATATGGCTCTCATTTCCTGTAATATTAAGCGTTAGCTTCTTCTAATTCAAGAACTTCTTCGCTTGCAGCATGGTATGCAGCTAATACTACATCTTGAATCATGTTTCTAGTTTCTGAGTTGATTGGATGTGCAATATCACGGAATTCCCCGTCAGGAGTCCTTTTGCTAGGCATCGCAACAAATAGTCCACTATTTCCATCAATAACTCGAATATCATGTACAACAAAAGCATCGTCTAAAGTAATAGATGCGATTGCTCTCATTCTACCATCGGTTTGAACACGACGTAATCTTACATCTGTAACTATCATACTTCTTTCACTCCTCTCATTCTATGATGCTGTATAAAAAAATATAATTCTACAATATTTTCTATTTCCCTTCTTATTTTACCTAATTTTCAAAAAAATTTGAATAATTTTTTAAAAATTTTATAAATATTAAACATATTTAAAGGAAAAAGCTGTCAAGAAAGTAAAACTTTCACGACAGCTTTCGTTATAATATTCGTATTTTTGTTCAAAAACACTACTATTTAAACTTACTCAACAACTGCAATTACTTCAATTTCAACTTTTACATCTTTAGGAAGTCTCGCAACTTCAACCGCAGATCGAGCAGGTTTATGGTCACCAAAATTTTGTGCATATGCTTCATTCATTGCAGCAAAATCATTCATATCTTTTAAAAACACTGTTGTTTTAATGACTTTATCTAGTGAAGATCCTGCTTCTGCAAGTACAGCTCGTAAGTTTTCAAAAACTTGGTTTGTTTGAGCTACGATATCACCTTCCACTAATTCACCTTGTGCTGTTAAAGGGATTTGTCCAGAACTAAAAAATAATCCATTTACTACGATACCTTGTGCATAAGGGCCAATTGCTGCTGGTGCGTTAGTTGTTGAAATTGTTTTCATTTTCTTTTCTCTCCTTTTAAAAAATAGTTTCCTTCACTTAGTGCGATCGTCCGATCTTTTTCATTCACTTCACGTAGTTTAACTAAAGAATAGTAATCATCTACTAGTGAGTCATCTGCATGCTCAGCTTCTACTAAAACAGCAATCCCTGCTAGCTCGCAATCAAACTCTTCTAATAGATTCTTCATACCATTTAGTGTTCCTCCCACTTTCATAAAATCATCCGTGATAAGGACACGTTGTCCACTTTTCATACTACGTTTCGATAGAACCATAGTTTGGATGCGGCGAGATGAACCTGAAACGTAGTTAATACTAACCGTAGAACCTTCAGTTACTTTGCTATCACGTCTTACTACGACAACAGGAACGTTCAAATGTTTCGCAATTGAGTGAGCAATAGATATTCCTTTTGTTGCAACGGTCATAATGACATCAATTTGTTGATCATAAAATACACTTGCAAATACTTTTCCTACACGATTCATTAACTCCGGGTTTCCTAGTAAATCAGTCATAAATAAGTAACCACCAGGTAGTAATCGATCTGATTTACTTAGCTCAGAAATTAATGTTTGAATGATTTCACGTACTTCATAATCAGTCATTTTTGGGATATATTTTACCCCACCAGCAGCACCAGGTACTGTCACTAATAACCCAATTCCTTTTTCTTCAAAGGTTTCTTTTACAATCGTTAAATCTTCACTAATTGACGACTTTGCTGAATTGTATAAATCTGAAAAAAAGGTGAGTGGGATTAGTCGATGTGGATGCTCAAGTAAATAGTGAGTCATATCTACTAAGCGTTCACTACGCTTCCATTTCATGCGACCCTCTCCTTAAAATTTTTTATATCAAAGCGATCAATATTCAATAGATTAGAAAATTCTTAATGTTAATTCTCATATAAGAACATTCTATCATTGAAAACCGAATATTTTATAGAAAAAGTAACATAAATGTACGATATTAAGCAAGTGAATTCCTTTCACCAATTAATCGTACAGCAAATACTTCGTCACAGAAGCCTCTTAACCCGTTATAAATTCTACTTAAGCGTGTTTCACTATCAATTAGGCCAAAAACAGTTGGACCGCTTCCGCTCATTAATACGCCATCTACACCAAATTTCTTCATTTGCTCTTTAATCATAACCACTTCTGGATGAAGTTTAAAAGTAACAGTTTCCAAAACATTTCCTAAGCTTTTACACATTAATTCATAGTTGCTCTCTTCAATTGCTTGAATCATTTGTTTCGTATTTGGATGTTCCACTTCATCTATATTCAGTCCACCATATACCGCTGCAGTAGATACTCCAATTTTCGGTTTTGCTAATACAACCCAACATGTAGGTGGTGCTGGTATATGTTGGATCTTATCACCTCGACCGGTAGCAAGTGCTGTTCCACCGTAAACACAAAAGGATACATCAGAACCAATTTTCGCACCTAGCTCAGCTAATGTATCTAATGATAAGTTTAGGTTCCATAGTTGGTTTAACCCACGTAAAGTTGCAGCAGCATCGCTACTTCCACCAGCTAATCCAGCAGCAACCGGGATTTCTTTATCAATTGTAATTGTTACACCCTTTTGTATTCCATAAGTATCTTTTAGCAATTTAGCAGCTTGATATGCTAAATTTCTTTCATCGTCTGGAACGATACTGTTTGAAGATGAGATTTTGATAAGACTATCTTTTCTCTCTTCAAGTCCAATTCGATCTGCTAAATCTACAGTGGTCATAATCATTTCGACCTCATGGTAGTTATCTGGGCGTTTATATAAGACATCTAATGTTAAGTTAATTTTCGCAGGAGCTTTAACATAAAGCATTTTCATATCCTCCAATTTGGAAATAAGTTCTTCTCTCAATTCACTTCCAATGAAACACTTTCATCTTAAAAATGAGTGAGTTTTGGAGATGAACCCACATCGATTTTTTCATCTATGTATATCAAAATTTGCTGTCACTAATTGTAACATACTCCAAACAAATGGTCTTGACGTATTTGTTGTACACATGTTTTGTTTTTGGGACATCGGGGACAGTCTTTCTGTCCCACTACTTTGTGACATAGTACAAATTTTTGTTTTTTATTTTCTTGTATCTTATTATTTTTTTAATAATCGAGTAGGAGACTAGCCATTAATTGGCTAGTCGACCTCTCACACCACCGTGCATACGGTTCCGTACACGGCGGTTCAATAACTTAAGTACCTATGCTCATATAGCTTATTTAGGTCTTTTATCCCCCACTTAATG
>NZ_JBMIRP010000046.1:0-50027 GCF_049202975.1 Ureibacillus sp. MALMAid1270
TTCGGGAATTTGCCTCCGGCTTCCTTCAGATTCCACCTCACGGTGGACACCCTTGCCATTAGCTAACAGTTCCTACTGCCAAGCCTGTAGTGGACTTTCACCACCAAGTTATAGCCCATGCCGGGCGCACAATAAAAAAACCCCCGTTATACACGGGAGTCATTAAACCATTAGAATGATTGTTCAATAGCATTATCAATAATATCTTGTGGTACTTCGATTGCATCAATTCCATTAATATTAGTGAAGACCATTGAAGTATTCATAACGACAGTTTCACCTGAAGCTGTTTCAGTCATTTCCATATTCATCGTTATTTCTTCTGTATCGAAAGTCTCTTTGTTAATAAATAGAACGTATTTCATGTCATTAAACTTAATGCTTTCTAAAACTGCTTGATCTTCAGTAGAAACTGCACCAGTACCTAGCGCTTGTTCTAAAACAAAATCGTTAAACTTTTCACCAGAGGCATCTAAAGTTAAGATATACTGATCATTATTTTGTTCAAAAGTGAAATCTTCAATGAATGATTGAAGCATAGCTAACTGTTGAGATGCATCTGCTTGGTTAGCAGTTTGTCCCATCATTTGTTCATAGCTATCAGCAGGTAGCTTCATCCAAGTATCTGACATTTCATCATAGATAAAGAATCCATCTTCCACCATGTACATTTCATATCCCATTGGAACTTCTTCACCAATTGTTGGATCAAACATAGTTGAATTTCCGATCGCATACATAGCAATTGGATTCATCGTCATGTCAATAGTCATGTCACTTTTAACGTTGATTTCTTGTCCATCAATCGTCATTAACTGTTCCATTGTTACTTCAGATGAAAGACTTTCTATTTCATTTTGTCTATCCATTGCTTTTTGATAGACTTCTTCTAATGTTAAATTAGAAACTTTTGGTTCTTCATTCTCATCTTTTGTTGTTTCGCCTGCAGTTTCTTTAGAAGTATCTTCTTCTTTTTCTATTGGCGTTGCAGTGCTATTACATGCTGTTAATACAAGAGCAAATAAGCACGTAAGCAAAAAAGCTGTCCATTTTCTCATCTTTTTCAATCCTTTCAGGCTGTTCAGTAATTTAGGCATAATACAATTTAATAAATTGCATCATATAAACTGTAGCGTTTTTCCTACAATGTAATTATATTGTAAAAGACGAGTTGATTTACATAGGACAATAGTATCCAATTTTTTACATAGGTAATTAGTATATAGTTTTCTACTTACCTAATACAAATTCTTCATATTTTTTATAATCCGATTCTCTTAACTCTAAAGACAATACCGTACCTTCTTCTTCGTATTCAGTAGAGAGCACTGTTGCATTTTTGTTTAAATACGATACAATTTCCCCTCTATCAAATGGTATTAACATTTGGCATTTAACATAATTCGCAAAAATTCGTTGTCGAATCATTTGAACTAGTTCGTCTAGACCTTCTCCTTCTTTTGCAGATATCCATATATTATTTCCACTAACTAATGGGTAGTTTACATTCGCCTGATCTGACTTGTTATATACATAAATTGTTGGAACGTCTACTACATCAATTTCTTTTAAAGTTTGATTTGTTACTTCAATCATAAATTCATATTCTTCATTCGATACATCTACAACATGAAGTAGCAAGTCCGCATTTTTAGCTTCTTCCAACGTTGAACGGAATGCTTTTACTAAATGATGTGGAAGCTTACTAACAAATCCGACTGTATCTGTTAGTAAGAAAGATTTATTATCCTCTAGTTCAATATTTCTAACAGAAGTCTCTAATGTTGCGAATAACATATTTTTTTCAAATACTTGTTTATTCTCTAATTGGCCAGTTTTCTGCAACAGCTGATTCATAATTGTGGATTTACCAGCATTTGTGTAACCAACTAACGAAACTACTGGTATTGCGTTTTTCTTACGTTGTTTTCTTTGTGTTTCTCGTTGTTCTTTTACTCCTTCTAATTCTTTTCGAAGTTTCGCTATTTGATCTTCAATTTTTCGGCGGTCTAGTTCTAACTTCGTTTCACCGGCACCACGGTTTCTAAATCCTCCACCAGTGCCTCCACCTTGCCTTGATAAAGAAGCATGTAGGCCAACAAGTCTTGGTAACATATATTGTAGTTGTGCTAATTCTACTTGCATTTTAGCTTCTCTAGTTTTTGCACGTCTTTCAAAAATATCTAGTATTAACATCGTTCGATCGATTACTTTCGTATCTAAATCACGTTCTAAATTACGAATTTGCGAAGGTGATAACTCATCGTTAAATATGACTAAATTTGCCTCAGATTCATCATAGAACCGTTTAATTTCTTCTATTTTTCCTGTTCCGACATAATGTGAAGGAGTAACACGTTCTAAATTTTGTGTAATTGTTCCAACAACTTCCACTTCAAGTGCTCTTGCTAATTCTTTTAACTCAACCATTGAGTATTCGAAATTTGAATCGTTTTGTATATTTACTCCGACAAGTATCCCTTTTTCTACTATTACTTCTATCTCTTTCATTTCACTCACAGACTTTCCTCCAAAAAGGTAAATTTTAATCTTATCTTATCTTATCCTATTATATCCTTAAGCATAAAAATAAAGACCCGTAACAATTGAATGCTACAGGTCTTATTTGGAAAAATATACTATTCTCTTTCAGATTTCAAAAGTTCAAGGGTTTTATCGAATTCTTTTTCGATATCTGCATTTGGTTTATAAGTAATTAAACTTACAACAACTGCTGCAATTAACCCAAGGACGAAACCTGGTACAATTTCATATAAGTTGAAGAATGATTCTTTAATTGCTGGTACAGTTCCCCAAACATATGCTACTACTGCCCCTACAATCATACCAGCTAACGCACCGATATTTGTTAGTTTTTTCCAGTATAGAGAAAGTAGGATTACTGGACCAAAAGCAGCACCGAATCCTGCCCAGGCAAATGAAACTAACTTTAAGATTGAGTTTTCTGGATCTAAGGCTAAAAGCGCTGCAACAACCGATACCACTAACACCGCTATACGGCCAGCCCCGACATAATGCTTATCTGAAGCAGATTTATTAAATAAAGCTTTATAAATATCTTCTACTAAAGCAGAGGATGTGACGATCAATTGTGAAGCGATAGTACTCATTACTGCAGCTAATATCGCTGCTAGCATTATTCCAGCGATGAATGGGTGGAATAAAATCTGGCCCATTGCTATGAAAATTGTTTCATGATCAAAGTTTTCATCTATCATATTATTTTGTTGGAAATAGGCTAAACCTACAAGAGCAGTACCCATCGCCCCAACTAAACTTAAAATCATCCAACCTATACCGATACGACGAGCTTGTCTCATTTCTTTTACTGACTTAATCGCCATGAATCGTACAATAATGTGAGGTTGTCCAAAATAACCAAGTCCCCAAGCTACAGATGAAACAACACCTGCTACAGTAGCAGTTGATGCAAATATATTTAAATGTTCTGGGTTAACAGCTTGAATCGAAGCAACTGTTTCACCAAAACCACCTGTAATAAAAATACCAACGATCGGTACTAAAATTAATGCTAAGAACATGATAAGTCCTTGTAAAAAGTCCGTATAACTAACAGCTAAGAACCCACCAAATAGTGTATAACCTACTGTAACAGCCGATACAATTAACATACCTGTTAAATAATCAAGACCAAACGCACTTTCAAAGAACTTACCACCAGACACCATCCCTGATGATACATAGAATGTAAAGAATACTAAAATGATAATCCCTGATACAATACGAATTAGTTTTGTTTTATCACGTAAACGATTGTCCAAGAAACTTGGAATCGTAATGGAATCTTTTGAAACTTGTGTATACACACGCAAACGTGGCGCAACTAAAATATAGTTTAACCAAGCCCCAATTGTTAAACCTATTGCGATCCACGCCTCAACCATACCAGTTAAATAAATTGCCCCAGGTAACCCCATCAATAACCAACCAGACATATCTGCTGCTCCAGCACTTAACGCCGTTACAGCTGGTCCTAATCCACGTCCACCTAACATGTAGTCATTTAAACTAGAGGTTCTTTTAAACGCATACCAACCGATTAGAACCATTGCAAGCATATATATAATAATTGCTAACAATTGAAATACATAATCACTCATGATGTTTCCCCCTTATGTAGTAATAGTAAAATAGTGTTTTAATATTAATTTGGAAAATAAAAATATTAATAACACTTTATTTATATTACTAAATTATCATATTTTGAACAATTTGTGACTATTTATTTTTAAAAAATTCTATAATATTTTTATTTTGAAAAAAGGATTTTGTTATCCAAACTTAAGTATTTCAAGAATTCTCAAACAACAATTCAAGTATATTTGTGCTACACTATTTTCAACATCTTTATGGAGGTCAAAATTTCATGCAGTTTGAACAAATGAAAGAAGAGCTTTTACAACGTATAAATAATAAACAACTTGTAAATGCAACAGTTAGTCAACCTCGTCAAAAATCTAATGAACTAAAAAGAATTAAACTAAAACCGATTGAACTAAAAGGGATCTATCATATCCAATTAGAGTACCAATTTGAACGTATCTTGAAACATGAAAATATCCCCATGGAAAAATTTAGTGAATCATTAGATGAAATCTTAGAACAATTCCGCCAATTACACATTCAGTTTGTAAATGAGATCGTTCAAATACAACTTTCAAAAAAGAACAAGGTTTTATGGAAGAGTGAGAAGAGTAAGGAAAAGCAAGTAAACTTATCACATAATCGTAAAAAACAGTATTTACTGGATGATGCAACTCCTTATCCTTTCCTAATACGATTAGGTGTTCAAACAGAAGATGGTAAAGTCAAAAAGCAAAAATATGATAAGTTTAAACAAATTAACCGATTTATTGAATTTATCGATGATTCCTTAGACCACTTACCAAAAAATAAACAAATTCGCATTTTAGATTTTGGATCAGGTAAATCTTATTTAACCTTCGCTTTGTATCATTATTTAAAGATTGAAAAAGGATTGAATATAAAAGTAACTGGGTTAGATTTAAAGAAGGAAGTTATTGAAGAGTGTCGTGAAATTGCTTCTGACTTACAATATGAAGATCTGGAGTTCTTAGTAGGCGATATAAATGATTATAATGAAGAAACTGTGGTAGATATGGTCGTGACATTGCATGCTTGTGATGTAGCTACTGACATGGCTTTAGCAAGAGCGGTAAAATGGGGCGCAAAAGTAATTTTAAGTGTTCCATGTTGCCAGCATGAACTAAATCGCCAATTAAATTCCCCTGCGCTCAACATTATGACGCAACATGGCTTAATTCGTGAACGCTTCGCTGCACTTGCTACAGACTCAATACGTGCTGAAATATTAACTTTGGTGGGGTATGAAACTCAAGTATTAGAATTTATTGATATCGAACATACACCAAAGAATATTTTGTTACGTGCTTATTATCATGGTCAAAAACCTACCATTGAACAACGTAAACGTTATGATGAATTTGTTCAGTTTTTATCGGCAAAACCATTTTTACAAAACGAATTACAGGATTACTTAAATAGTTAGAGCAAAACAACATATACTAGATGGCAAGTAAACTTTGTACAACTGGTAAAGCAATTGACAAAGTTCATACTTGCCTTTTGTTGTTGTAATAAACAGAAATATTACAAGAATGTAAATTTTGTATAGTTCAACACTATTTGTGTATAGATTTTTTAAAAATTTTGTTATTATAGTTAAGGTTTTTGAATAAAATCTCGCGTAAACCAGGAGGCATTACATGTTTAGTTCTAGAAAACCAGATCCATTTTTCTCGTCATTACATAAAATCGCTGAAAATATGAGAGAAGCGGTTCATTATGCAAATAACGCTAAATACGAATCGATTGCGGACTTAAAAGATGTTTCAATTAGATTAAAACAGTACGAAACAGATGGTGACCATTTAATCCACGAACTAATTGTTATGTTAAACAAATCGTTCATGACACCAATTGAGAGAGAAGATATTTTAGCTTTAGCTAATCGTTTAGATGATGTATTAGATGGAATGGAACATTGTATCGCTCATTTTGAAATGTTCTCATTCACAGAACTTGATGAATCAATGCGCACATTTTTAAAGTTCATTACAAAAAGTGCAGATGAAATTGTTTCAGCAATTGAATTATTGAATAGAAAAAATTTATTGGAAATGCGTAAACACATCATCCTTATTAAAGATTACGAACGTGAGTGTGATGAGGTTTCCCGTACTTCCATCAAACAATTATTCCTAAAAGAAAAAGATCCTATTCGCTTAATCAAATTCAGAGATATTTACAACCAACTAGAAGATATTGCAGATTACTGCCAAAATGTTGCGAATACTCTTGAAACGATTATTATGCGAAACGCGTAGGGTGGACTTTTATGGATACAATATTAATCATTACTATTTTGGTTGTCATATTTGCACTTGCGTTCGACTTTATCAACGGATTTCATGATACGGCAAATTCAATCGCTACATCCGTCTCAACGCGTGCTCTACCACCACGTGTAGCTGTATTATTAGCAGCTGTGATGAACTTTCTAGGAGCCATTACCTTTGTTGGAGTAGCAAAAGCAATTGCAAAAGATATCGTTGATCCATTTGCTTTAAATACAACCCCTGATGATACTACAGGAACGATTGTTATTTTAGCTGCATTAATATCTGCAATAACTTGGAACTTACTAACGTGGTATTTCGGTATACCATCTAGTTCCTCACACACATTAATCGGTTCTATTGCTGGTGCTGCTATTGCTGCAGCTGGGTTTGGAATTTTAAATTACAGTGGGTTCTCAAGTATTCTGATTGGTCTGGTATTATCTCCATTCCTTGCACTAGCAGTTGGTTTTATTATCATGTCGTTATTTAAAGTAATCTTTAAAAACTTGAACTTATATCGAACAAATCGAGGTTTCCGTACTTTCCAGATATTCACGGCTGCTATCCAGTCCTTTACACATGGTACAAACGATGCCCAAAAAGCAATGGGGATTATTACAATGGCACTTATTGCTTCTGGATTACAAACAGATGATTCCGTACAAGATTGGGTACGTATTGCTTGTGCGATTGCGATGGGATTAGGAACATCGATTGGTGGATATAAAATCATTAAAACAGTTGGCGGTAAAATTATGAAAATTCGTCCTGTTAACGGGGCAGCTGCTGACTTATCATCTGCAGCAATTATTTTCGGGGCGACACTTATCCATTTACCAGTATCTACAACTCACGTAATTTCCTCAGCTATCATGGGTGTTGGATCTGCACAACGAGTTAAGGGAGTTAAATGGGGAGTTGCACGTAAAATCGTGTTAACATGGCTTATCACAATGCCAATATCGGCTATTATGGCTGCCATTATTTACTTTATTTTAAATATATTCTTCTAAAAAAGTTGAGTGGACATGCATGCCACTCAACTTTTTGTTTTGCAATTAATCAAAAAAACGATCAACCTACAATAGGTCAGTCGCATCGATTACTTCGATTCGTTCAAATGATGATTGTTCTTGCTCGGTTTGTTTTGGTTCATATGTTGCAAAGAATGCTTGAAATGCTATTACGATTAAAATGATCGCTATGATTAAAATACTTACCACAGCAATAGCTGCCTTTTTCCCACTCATATGTAACTCCTCAAATTTCTTTTACTTTTATTCTTTATTAAATCCTTCTTCTTTTAAATAAGAAACTGCGGCTTCTCGTGTTCCAAAGCTTTCTTCTAAGTTTTGTTGGAAATATACATTCCAACTACGTTTTTCATAAACTAATTCAATGGTAGTACCCTCTTTAGAGCGCCATCTTTCTTCAATAGGCTGATCAGGGTCTTCAGATAAGTAAAAAATCGCATCTTCCACGATTTCTCTTAATTCAGATTCATTATAGTCTCTAATATTAACAAGCCCTTTATCATTCGCTTCTGTTTGATATTTCAATAAGTCTCCGACGTATACAAAACCATTCCCATTTGGATGAAGCTTCTCTACGACAATCGTCTTTTCATGTAAACTACCTTCAAAATGATAATTTACTCTATTTAAGGAAATTTCTTTTTTTGCTAATTCAGGAAATGATTCAATAATCTTTTGTTTTTGTTCAAATGTTAACATTAATAAGCCCCTTTTAATACGATTTATCCATGTATAACTAACAATCAGTGGTGGACAAAACCTACTGATTGAAGTTTCACCTTATCGTTTTTCAGTATACCTTATTCCTACAGTGAAAAACAGCACACCTATTTGGCATACTGTTCGTCAATTCCAACTAACTCTTACTAATTTTTGAAGTAAATCGATTTACTTCCTTTACTAATTAAACAGATTTCGTTGCTGCTTCTTTTATCTTTTTACGTTCTTCGTAAATATTGATCACAATTGCTTTAATCACGGCATATGTTGGGATTGCAATAATAATTGCGATAAATCCGGCAATGTTTCCGGCAGCAAGAACGATCGAGATAACCGTTAATGGATGGATGTTTAACTTTTCCCCCATAATATTTGGAGTGATTAAGTTACTTTCAACCTGTTGTGCAACAAGGGTAATGACACAAACCCAAACAACTAATATTGGATCTTCCGCTAGGGCAACTACAACAGCAGGTGCTAAAGAAATCCACGGTCCTATAAACGGAATCATATTCATAAAGAACGCGAAAATAGCAAGTAATAATGAATAATCCAGTCTAATAAATAGATATCCTACATAAATTGAAACGGCTAAAATTGCACTAATCATTACTTGACCTTGCACATAATTTCTTAACACAGTATCAATATCCGTTAACGTTTCTTTTACCCAACGACGGCGTTCACCACTAAAAATGTTATAAATTTGTGGTGCAAACTTCTCGTGATCCTTTAACATAAAAATAAAGAAGAACGGAATTAAAATTAGCGTAAATGTTGCAGATACAGCACCACTAATAAACGAAACAATCATTTGACTACCAGCTACGGCTATTCCTTGAATTGAATCCACTATAGAATCAATCATTTGCTGAGCCTGAGGTGGTAAATTGTCCTTGTTAGCCATTATAAAGTCTGTTGCTTCCATGATCTTATCCCCAATAAATGGAGCATTTTTTACTAAGTTATTAATCTGCGTTGAAATCGGATTGGCGATTAATATTGCCAAACCTGTAAAAACGCCTAACAATAATAACACGATCGTAATAATACTTCCCCATCTTGGAACTCCGCGCTTTTCTAAAACTCTTTGAATTGGTTCTGTTACATAGTAAAGAACGCCACCAATAAGTAAAGGTATAAAAATAGTTTGCAAAATAATGAAAAGCGGATTAAAAATCCAGTGTATTTCAATGGTGTATTTAATAATAAATAGTAATAGTAAAAGTCCGATGCCTACTTGAAACCAAACCTTTTTTGTCATAACAAGACTCACTCCCTTCTATAAATCTTTCACTAGTTTTCACCAAAATTAAACAATTAAAACATATATGACTATATATTAACAAAAATTCCATTTATATAAATCAAAAACCTCTCGAAAGTCGAGAGGTTTTTGATATTAAAGTTTAGAATCGTCTACTGATGAAATATATTCTTCTATAGATGCAATAATAGACTCAATAGAACCGTCTTTAAATGGAGAAATTAAGCCAGCTTCTTCTACAAGTTTTGTAAAGGATTTTGACCCACCTAAACTACATAGGTGAAGGTAATCTTTCCATGCTTCCTCAAAGTTTTCTCTTGAACGTTTCCAGAATTGGAATGCACAAACTTGAGCAAGTGTATAATCAATATAATAGAATGGACTGTTGTAGATATGTCCTTGACGTTGCCAGAATCCACCTTGTTCTAAATAGTCATAACCATCATAGTCTCTATGTGGTAAGTATTTTTTCTCAATTTCTTTCCATGCTTGTTTTCGTTCAGCAGGCGACATATTAGGATTTTCATAGACAACATGTTGGAACTCATCTACAGCAACTCCGTAAGGTAAGAATAATAATCCACTTGTTAAATGTGTGAATTTATATTTTTCCGTTTGATCTTTAAAGAATAATTCCATCCATGGCCAAGTGAAGAACTCCATACTCATTGAATGAATTTCTGCTGATTCATATGTTGGCCATAGGTATTCAGGAATTCCAATGTTACGGCTAGAATACACCTGGAAAGCATGTCCAGCTTCATGTGTAAGTACATCAATATCACCTGAAGTACCGTTGAAATTCGAGAAGATAAATGGAGATTCGTAATTTTCGATAAATGTGCAATATCCTCCACTTTCTTTTCCTTTTTTCGCTTCTAAGTCCATTAACTCATGATCAATCATATAGTTGATGAATTCGCCTGTTTCAGGTGAAAGCTCTTCATACATTTTCTTACCATTTTCAAGAATCCATTTTGCATCACCTTGTGGATTTGCATTACCTGTAAGGAAATTTAAGCCTTCATCATAATATTTAAAGTCTTCTACACCAATTCGTTTTGCTTGTCTTTCATATAGCTTTGTAGCAACAGGAACAATATAATCTCTTACTTGATCGCGGAAGTTTTTTACCATCTCAGCGTCATAATCAACTCGGTTCATATTCACATAACCAAGTTCAACATAATTTTTATATCCTAATGTTGTAGCAATTTGATGGCGTAATTTAACTAGTGAATCATAAATTTCATCAAACTTCTCACCGTTTTCTTTAAAGAAATCGAAGCGAGCAATCATCGCTTTTTTACGCACTTCGCGATCAGTCGATTCACCATATGGAGCTAATTGTGCTAATGTTAATGTTTTACCATCAAATTCAATTTGTGCTGAAGCAACAAGCTTACTATATTCAGAAGTAAGTTTGTTTTGTTTTTGCAATAACTCAATCACTTCTGGTGAGAAAGATTTAATTTGATTTTCAGCTAATGAGAAAAGTTGTGTTCCCCATTTTTCCTCAAGCTGAGGACGGAATGGTGACTTCACTAACGCTTGATAATATTCAAAAATGATTTCCTCAAATTGAGGTGAAATTTCATCGATATAATCTCTTTCTTTTTGATAAAACTCATCATTCGTGTCAATTGAGGCACGAACATAAACTAAGCTTGCATTTGTACTATAATCATTGCGATAATTATTTATTTGTTCGATCACTTCTGTCTGAACTTCAACAGAGTCGGCATTTTTAAACTGTTCAATTAACTTACGCATTTCATTAGATAAAGCATCAAGTGTAGGTCGTTTGTAATCATATTCCTTAAAAGTAACCATAATATTACCCCATTTCGCATTTTTTGAATAGTTCGAATTTTAATTATATAATGATTTGCAAAATCTAGCAATCTAGTAGAATAAACGAGTACTTGAACTAAAAACAATATAAAAATCCAGTAGCCAACGCTACTGGATTTTGTTAAGAGCAATATTAATCTTCTAAATCTGCATTATGATATACACGTTGAACATCATCTAGATCTTCTAATGCATCGATCATTTTTTCAAATTTCACTTTATCTTCTTCAGATAATGTTACTTCAGTTTGAGGTAGCATAGTTAACTCTGCTACAGTAAATTCTGTAATTCCCGCAGCTTTAAACGCTTCTTGAGCAGTGTGGAATTGATCTGGTTCAGCATAAACGATTGTTATATCTTCTTCTTCAAATACGTCACGAGCGTCTACATCTGCCTCTAATAATATTTCTAATACTTCATCAGCAGATTTTCCTTCGATCCCAAATACCGCAGTTGAGTCAAACATATAAGTTACAGAACCACTTACACCCATGTTTCCGCCGTTTTTACCGAATGCAGCACGAACATCTGAAGCTGTTCTATTAACATTATTTGTTAATGCATCAACAATTACCATAGTTCCGCCAACACCAAATCCTTCATAACGTAACTCATCGTAATCTTCGCCGCCAGCACCTTTTGCTTTATCGATTGCTTTATCGATAATATGCTTTGGTACATTGTAAGTTTTCGCACGTTCAAGTACAGCTTTTAAAGCTGCATTTGATTCTGGATCTGGTTCACCTTTTTTTGCAGCTACATAGATTTCAACACCAAATTTCGCATAAATACGACTGGTATTTTTATCTTTCTCTGCTTTTTTATCTTTAATATTATTCCATTTACGACCCATTGGGATCACTCTCTTTCATTGTTTATGGATATACATTAAGGTATGTTCACCTATTTTAAGTAAATGAGACTGTAATATTATACACCAAGAACCTTAAAAGTTAAAAGATAGAATAGAAATCAATCTTTCAAATTATCAAGAATAATTTTTAATAGAGCCTGACAGCCGTCTAATACTAGCTCGTAAGTCTCTTGAAAGTCACCTGTATAATAAGGATCTGGTACATCTTTTTTATGATCGGTTAAATCTAAAAAACGAAAAATCTTTGGATGATCTGGTTGGCCAAGCATATCACGGATATTACGAACATTGTTCGAATCCATTCCGATGATATAATCAAACTTCTCAAAATCATCTTTTTGTAATTGTCTCGCTTTAATGCCTGATGTAGTTATATTAAACTCTCGTAACTTTGATAATGTCCCTTTATGCGGACTTTCTCCAATGTGCCAAGAACTTGTGGCAGCAGAATCTACTTTAATTTTATCCGATTGTCCATTCTTTTCAATTAAGTCTCTCATAACTGCTTCTGCCATTGGAGAGCGGCATATATTACCTAGGCAAACAAATAATACTTTGATCATGCTAGTTTTCCTCCTTAAAGAAAACACTCTCCATTTTGGGAGAGTGTTGGTCACTTTACTTAGATTGCATATCTTTTAATACTTGCGTAAGTCGATTTAATTCTGCTTCTAAAAACTCTGTTGCAGCTTCGCGGCCTTCCTTACCACTTTCTACAGTAAATGGCTCCCCATAAATTAAATAACCTTTTTGACGTTTAAATACTTCTTTTATATTACGTGGACCAATATAAGCTGCTGGTACGATTTTCGCTTTAGAAAGTTGTGCAATTGTAATAGCACCTTGTTTAAGCTCTAAATTTTCAGAGGATCTTGTACCACTTGGGAAAATCCCTACGATTTTTCCTTCTTTTATCAATTGTCTTGGAATTTTAATAACACTAGGACCTGGGTTATCACGATCTACCGGAAAGGCATTTAACCTAGTAATTAGTGGTCCTAATACCTTCCCTTCGAATAATTGTTTTTTCGCCATAAAGTGTATTTGACGCGGAAAAATAGAAACACCTAGGTTTAAGATATCTACATACCCATTATGAGTACATGCTACGATATAGCCCTCATCTTCATTTGGTAAATTTTCTTTTCCATATACTTTTGCTTTTGAACCATTAACAGTTAAAAAAGCATTAACTAATCTTGCTCCAAAATTATATAACACGAATGTCTCCTACCTTATACTATTTGTCTTATAGTTATTGTAATCGATAAACTATAGTCGATTCAATTGATGTTTTATGATCATTCTCCAACAAGTATATCAAGATCGATAGATATTTCGTTAATATCCATTTCGTTCCCATTGGTTACGTGCCATCCAAGTGGTGTCATTTCAAGAAGTTTTGGTACAAGTGTATGCGCCAGTTGTTTTGTGTAAGTAATTCGATGAACTTCCACTTTTGAGAAGAAATCTTTAAATCGTTGGACGGTTTGTTCATTCGAATACTTTTCTTTTTCCGATTGAGCAAATGCTTGTTTTCTTAACTCTTGTAAGTAACCTTCTTGAGGTACAACTTTTATGACTTTTCCTTTTGGTAATAACAACCGTTTGAATTCATCATAATTTGCAGGTGACAAGAAATTGAGAATACAATCAAACGATTCCTTTTGAAATGGACTATTGGCTAAATCTCCTACACACCATATTTTTTGTTCATAGTGTTTAGCTGCCGTTTGAATGCCTTCCTTTGAGATATCAATCCCAACGGATACGATTTCAGAATTTAGTTTGTCAGTTATTTTTACTAAATGCGTACCTTCCCCACATCCAGTATCTAAAATATAATTTATATTTGAAGTTAATAATTGTGCAATTTTCTCATGCACCGGGTCATATAAACCGCTATTAATAATTTCATTGCGAGATTCAAATAATTCCTTACTATACATAGAATGAACAGGTTTAGTTAAAAAGTTCACATACCCTTGTTTCGCAATATCAAATGAATGTTGTTCAATACAACGTAATGTACCATTATCATCGAGCCTCATTTCACTCTTACAAATGGGACAACGAAACAACTGTTGTTGTTCTTTCAAATAGGAAATACCCGCTTCTCTTTTAGAAAGTTTCATGAAAATTTAAACTCCTTAGATGCTTATTATTTGTATCATATCATTACTTTTTATACTTTTGTTAAAATCAGAGTTAAAGTTATATACCCATATCATCATACTGTCCAATGACCGCATTTAAAAACAAGATGATCCGATTGTAACAAAATACAATAAATTACGAGGTGATAAGATTGAGTTGGATTGAGTCGATTCAAAAAGCAATTGATTATATTGAAAATAATTTATTAGATGAAAACTTAACCATTGAACAGATTTCATCTTCAGCGAATTCCTCTGTATTTCATTTTCAACGAACGTTTTCGATTTTAACTGATCAAACGGTTGGTGATTATATAAGAAGAAGACGTTTAACACAGGCTGCACAAGAGTTAATAAATACTGATAATAGGGTGATAGATATTGCCTTTAAGTACGGCTACGAGACACCTGAGGCTTTTACAAAGGCTTTTCGAAAACAGCATGGAGTTACACCATCAGAAGCTCGTAAAAAAATGGGCTCAATCCAATCATATAATCGCCTAGTCATTCAAATACAATTGAAAGGGGCAGTACCAATGAATTACAAGATTATTGAAAAGGATGCGTTTCAAGTTGTAGGTGTTAAAAGAACTTATAATTGTCAGAATGGAGAAAATACACGAGAAATTCCTCAGTTTTGGCAAGACGTTCATATGGACGGTACAAATGACCATTTGTTTGCTTTAAATAATGGAGAAGTTGAAGGGGTTTTAGGAGTTTGTATCGTTGTTGAAAATCAAAAAGGCACTGGATTGATGGATTATTGGGTTGCTACCGCGCACAATGGCGAAGTTCCTGAAGGTTTTTTATCTTATCAAATTCTAGCTTCAAAGTGGGTTGTTTTTGAAGTTCATGGAGCAATGCCACATGCTATCCAAGAAACTTGGAAAAAAATTTATTCCGAATGGTTTCCTTCTAATCCATATAAACCGACTGGTGATCCTGAATTAGAAGTATATTCGAATGGTAATCCATCTAGTCCGGATTATTATTCTGAGGTTTGGATTCCAATAAATTAATAATGATAACCGTGAACAAGTGGATGATCACTTTTTGCGGTTATTTTTTATTTTATCCGCTACTAATCCTTTAATAAAACTAACTTTCTGATATTGTTGGATAAAATATATATTATTGTGAATAATAAATTTGAAATCTATAAGGCCAAAAATTCGGAGGTTTTATGAATGGACATTATCAATGAATATTCAATACCTGCTTATTTGGAATCTAATGAATTAACATTCGAATTAGAAACAGTAGTTGGTTATGAGCATATCATGTTTCCTGTACAGGCCGACGATTATAAGATAAATCCACAAGTTGATGTAAATGTTGACTTAAAAATAGAAGAAGCAACTCAAAAAAGTGTCGATGAAGGACATTCACCTTGGAGACTCGACCCATTATATACAGCTCAAGTTTTCGCTAGTCTACACTTATTTCCTGAAGGAATTGTGGGTGACTATCCTATTGAGTATGAAAATTTGAAGCTTGTATTTAGTAATAATGAAGACGCAGTCGTTGAAGTGAACGATATTGATTCTCCTATTAAAATGGTCTATCTAAAAAGACTTATTCGTCAAGACGAAACAGGAATTTGGACAGTTGTTGGATATGATTTAACAAAATAAAAGCTTGCTATGAGTTGTCGTCATAGCAAGCTCTTTTACTTATTTTTCTACATCTTTTGTCCATTCAGCAACCTTATCTGGGTTAGCTTCTACCCATTTTGCAGCAGCTTCTTTTGGACTTGTACCTGAATTGATATCTAACATTACTTCTTCCATATCCTCACTTGTCCAGTGGAATGCATCAATTACTTTAAATGCTTCTGGTAAATCTTCTTCTAATCCTTGGCGAGCAAATGTATTAATTGTTTCTTCTCCACCAAACACACCTTTAGGATCTTCTAAATATTTCAGATCATATGCAGCAAACTTCCAGTGCGGCGACCAACCTGTTACAATCACATCTTCTTCATTTTTAATAGCCTGATCTAATGCTACTGTCATTGCTCCAGATGATGACGGTACAAGTTCCCAACCATCTAAATTCTCATACTCAGAAATTGCTCTCTCAGTTGCAGCCATTACCCCTGCACCGGCTTCGATACCTGTGATTTTCTTGTCCGCTTCATCTGTTAAGTCTTCAATTGAATTAGCATCCATATAAGACGGTACGACTAAACCAATTTTTGCACCAGATAGGTTTTCGCCAAGTTCTACTAAGCCATCTTTATATTTTTCATATTGAGCAGCGTGTGTCCCAGGTAGCCATCCAGCAACCATTGCGTCTGCCTCCCCATTTGATACAGCTTCCCACATAATTGCATTATCTAAAGGAGTTAGTGTAACATCATAACCTAAATCTTCTAAAACTTTTCCTACTACATGTGTTGAAGCAATTTCACTATCCCATTCAACATAGGCTAAATTAACTTCTTTGTCGGCTCCACCATTATTAGATGTAGCTCCTTCTTCTCCACCACAAGCTGCAAGTAATACTCCAACTCCTAGTGTTAAACCTAACATTTTAAATTTTTTAAATTTCAATTGGATCTTCCCCCTTATTTATAGGTATCTAGTCATTTATTATTTTTTAGCTGGTAAATCCTCGATAGAGTCAATATCCATATATGCTGGAACTGTGAACCCATTTTGAGTACCCGTTAAATTTGGTCCTAAGTCAACAATATCTTCTTTATATTCTTCATAAAAAGCACCGTGTGTACTTGGCAACCATGGTGCTAGAGAGGCATCTCCTTCCCCTGTAGCAATTGCTTGAAACACAACCGCTGGATCAACAGGCGTGATAGAAACATCAAATCCATGTTGTGATAATACTTCTTCCATTACATAGACAGATGCAAGTTCTGAATCCCATTGAGTTGTTACTAATTCAATTTCTTCACCATTTACTTTTTCCACGCCATCTGTCCATTCCTTTACTTTATCGGGATTTTGTTCTACCCAATTTTTCGCTGCTTCTTCTATTGGAATATCATTTTCTTCCGATTCAAACATTACCGATTCCATATCAGCTGGTTCCCAATGGAATCGATCAAGAATCGTATATGCTTCAGGTAGCTCCTCCTCTAGACCGATTCTAGCGATTGTTTGAATATCTTCAGCTCCACCAAAAGTACCTTTAGGGTCTTCTAAAAATTTCAAATCATATGCTGAAAACATCCAGTGTGGTGTCCATCCTAATATAACAATTGGTTCTTCGTTCTTAATAGCCGACTCAAGGGCACCTAGCATACCAGCTGTTGAACTTTCTTGAAGCTCCCAACCTTCTAAGTTTTCATATTCTGCTAATGTATTTTTCGCTTGACCAGTTATTCCTGCACCTGGTTCTATACCGGTAATGGTGTAATCTAAAGATTCACCTAGATCATTATCATTGCTTGATTGACCATTATCCACCGATGTCTCACCACTTCCGCCACAAGCAGCTAATAATAAAGTGAAGGATAATCCTGCTGTCAGTCCTAACTTCTTATATTTATTCATTTTTTCGTCCCCCTAAGTTTGTAAACAAACAGCCTCGGCTTCAGACTACTCATTTGAATTAAAATCTTATATATAAAAACGATTCACATTACTCTTGACGCTTTTTAATTATGCTTTGTGTTAATCGGTCAAAAATGATTGCTAAGATTACTAAACTTACACCTGCTACAAATCCATTACCTACTTTTGCTTGTTGCAATGCAGATAATACTTCGCGTCCTAAACCTGGAGCCCCGATCATTGAGGCAATAACTACCATAGAAAGAGATAATAAGACAGTTTGGTTTACTCCCGCCATAATCGTTGGCATTGCAATTGGCAATTCTACTTTGTATAATTTTTGCCAACCTGTACTACCATAAGAGTCCGCAGCCTCTACAAGCTCTTTTGGTACTTGACGAATTCCGAGGTTTGTAAAGCGTACAACGGGTGGTAATGCGAAGATAATAGAGGCAAATACACCAGGTACTACTCCAATACCAAAGAATGCCACTGCTGGAATTAAATAAACAAACCCTGGCATTGTCTGCATAAAGTCTAGTAGTGGTTGAATAGTTGCTTCTGCAAACTTACTTTTAGACATTAGAATCCCTAAAGGAATCCCGATGATTATCGCTAGAATACTTGCAAATAATACAAGCGTTATTGTATTCATTAACTCTTCCCAAAGACCTTGGTTATAAATGAATAAAAGTCCTACAATTGAAAAAATCGCTAAACCAAATTTTCTTTTTGTTGCAAAAAAGGCAATAACTGCAATGATTAAGATAAATAGAATTGGAGGAATCCATTCTAAGATATCCGTCACACACTCCATTGAGAATTTTCCACTTTCTTTAATAACATCAAAGAATCCTGCAAATGTATCTGTTAGCCAATCCATCACAATTTCAGTGCTTTTTGCAACTGGAATTGATGGTATAAAATCAAGTAGTTGGTACATTTTCCTTCCCCCCCTCATTCTCATCACTTGAAGAGAGTGCTTCAATGACCACGCCTCTTATTAAGACTCCTACTAATTTTTCATCATGCACAACAGCTAGTGGAGTTTTAGAATCAGAAATAATACTTAAAACATCTTGAATGTACATATCTTTTTCAACTGTTGGCATATCAGTTCTTAAATAATTTACAAGGCTACCTTCCCCACGCTTAGATGCTTCTAGTGCATCATCAGCAGTTATATAACCTTTGAACTCTCTTAATTTATTAACAGCTAGAACCACACTTACTTCTTCTTCCCGCATTCTTTGTAATGCAACTTTAGGACCGTCTACATCAATATTGATAGAAATCGGACGAATCATGGCGTTCTCAACTGTTAATACTTTCGAACGGTCAACATCTTCAAGGAACGTTCTTACATAATCATTTGCTGGATTCGTTAAAATTTCTTCCCCAGTACCAATTTGAATAATTTCTCCATCTTTCATTAATGCGATACGGTCTCCTATACGCAGCGCCTCATTCAAATCATGGGTGATAAAAATGATGGTTTTTTTCATCTTTTGTTGTAAATCCAGTAATTCATCTTGCATATCTTTACGGATTAATGGATCGAGCGCAGAAAAAGCTTCATCCATCAGCAAAATGTCAGGGTCATTAGCTAATGCTCTTGCCAATCCTACTCGTTGTTGCATACCACCTGATAATTGGCTTGGGTATTGATCTTTATATGGTAATAACCCCGCATTATCTAAAGCCTTTTCTGCTTTCAATCGTCTTTCTTCTTTTGGAATACCACGGATTTCTAATCCGTATTCCGTATTTGCTAGTACAGTTCTTTGTGGGAATAAGCCGAAGTTTTGAAAAACCATACTCATTTTTTCTCTGCGGACTTTTATGAGTTGCTGTTTATTCATTTTGGAGATGTTTTCGCCATCTATGTAGATGTTTCCACTCGTGGGTTCGATGAGGCGATTTAATAAACGGACTAATGTAGATTTACCACTACCTGAAAGCCCCATAATAACAAAAATTTCACCTTCATTGACGGTAAAATTGGCATTGTAAACCCCGATTGTTGCACCAGTTTGTTTTAGGACTTCCGTTTTACTATTTTTCTGTTCAACTAGTTTTAAAGCCTGGTTTAAATGTCTTCCAAAAATTTTCGATACGTTCTCTATCTTGATCTTCTCCATACCATTCTCCTTTCCATTAGTTGGATAAAACCACATCTCCCCTCCAAGTAACAACTTAATCGTAACAAAAGGTTGTTACTTGTGTCAAACTGCCAATCTTGTAATCTACCTTATAAAAACATATAGAAAAAGCCCACAAATACCATTATTTCGGTATTCAAGGGCTCTTTATTAGGAATGTAAAAATTTTTCCACTCGCTCTAAACTTTCGTCATTTCCGATGAAATAAATGATGTCTTTTGGCTCAATTGTTATATATGGTCCAGGTGAAATAAATAATTCTTGTCCACGTTTAACTCCGACGATTGTCGCAGATGTGTTTTGCCAGAAATTAATTTCCCCAATGGAACGAGAAATATATGGGGAATGTTCTAAAACTTCTATTTGAAAAGGAACAAATGGATTTACAAAACGAAATCTTTCTGTCCTACTTACAAGGCGTTCAGTAATTTCCTGTAAAAAATTTAGTTCCTCTTTTTGGCGTTTCATACTTTCAAGCATTTCTATGTGAATTTGTTGAATGGACTGTACATCTAAAAATTGATGTACAAACTGGGCTGCTTTTTCATAGGATTTAATCATGACTCCACTACCCTTAGTCGCTTCAACAATTTCTAAATCCTGAAGCACTGCAATGGCTCTTCTAGCCGTTTCCGCAGATACACCATATTGACTTGCAAGAGAAGAACGTGCATAAATTTTTTCTCCTACTTGATACTTTTTTTCTACAATTTTTGATGCGATATCAGCTGCAATTTTTGCATATTTAGGCTGATTTAATTGTACTTTTTTGTGATCCATTTTCATAACCTCGCACGGAATTACAATACCGTTTATTTTTCATACTTTATACATATTAAGACAGTTTAAGTTAAGTTACTAGTAAAACTTAGATTACTTATTTCGATCTGACAAATTGAAAAGTTCATCAAAAAAATCAAAGAAATTTATAAAAACTATTTGACCTTTACGTTACGTTAACCTTTATGATGTAAATACAGGAGGGATTCAATTGGAGTACACCATTAGCAAGCTTGCCAAATTAGCGAATGTTAGCGCGCGAACATTACGCTATTACGATGAAATCAACTTACTTAAACCAACAAGAATAAATAGTTCTGGATATAGAATTTACGGTCAAAATGAAGTAGATCGTCTACAGCAAATACTGTTTTTTAGAGAACTAGGTGTTGAGCTTGAAACAATTACTTCTATTATGAACAATCCAGAGTTCGATAAAACTAAAGCATTAGAATCACATTTATATCAGTTAGAACAAAAAAAATCCCGACTGGAAAAATTAATTGAAACGGTTGAAAAAACAATCGCTTATGAGAGAGGAGAAATTCAAATGTCAGATCAACAAAAATTTGAAGCATTTAAAGATAAATTAATCCAAGAAAACGAAGAAAAATATGGTGAGGAAATCCGTGATAAATACGGAAAAAGGACAGTAGAAGAATCCAATGCGAAGTTTAAAAATATGTCGCAAGAACAATACGATGAAATGGTGAAAATTGGTGAAGAAATTTTTGAGCTGTTACCAAAAGCAATGGAAACAGGCGACCCTGCATCTCCGCTAGCACAAGAACTCGCAGCAAAACATAAACAATGGCTTACATTCACATGGCCGTCTTATTCAAAAGAAGCTCACAGAGGCCTGGGTGAAATGTATGTTGCAGATGAACGCTTTAAAGCCTATTACGATAAAGTAAAAGACGGCGCAGCTGAATTTTTAAGAGATGCGATCAATATTTTTGCAAAATAAAATACTTCCATAAACATGGTGAATTTGAATAAATATCACCATGTTTTTTTATTTCTAGAGAAAACGATTGTAGTCCCCTCGAATGATTTTTTACATATTGGTAAACATAAAAGAGAACATACCTGAGTGTTTATATGTACCATCAATTTTCTAAAGGAGCATCATACTATGCAAAACAATGAAAACAAATTGATGAAAATCCAATACGAATATGACAATCAGGAATACATAATTATCAACAAATGTCCTCATTGTAATTTAGATATTCATCCGACTGTTGAAAATCGTTATAATTTTGAAAATAACACTTATAAGATATCAACCTTATCCCTATCCTGTCCTTCTTGTAAACGGGATTATTTTATTATCAATCACTTTGATAATGTGGGTGCACCGAATGAACGATTTATCATGTCGATTCCGAAATATAGTTTTAATGAAAATGCGCTCGTAAAAAACACTTCACAAAAATTTCAACAGCTTTACATGCAATCCATTAATTCAGAACTATTGGGTCATTTAGATCTCGCCTTTTTTGGTTATGTAAAATCTCTTGAAATCTTAATTAAGGAAATTGCGATATTTCAACACCCCGAATCAGAGGATGTTATTTTATTTTCAAACTTAAATACTTGTTTAGAACAGTTTCATTCAACAAATATGCATCTATTTTCCAAGAAGTTGTTAGAGATTTTAAAAAATGACTACCTTTACTATTACAAGACACCTGATTTTCATACGTCTTCAGAACTCGTAAAAGATTGTATTAATTATTTTTTACTTTATTTAGAAATGTTACTAAAAACGTATTCTTTAAATAACCAAGCTAAAACTGAAAAAACGTTGAAAAACTAAAGTGTTCAAGCAATCGTTGATTTGAACACTTTTTCTTTTTCTTTGTCTCATACCTTTCCAATAGCTCACGCATATTTACAATTTGGCTGGAGAAACTACCAATAAAACTGAACTCAGTTACCACCCAACTATCATATTTTACTTCACAAAAAGGGGTTGTTTGTTATGCCTAAAATAGTTTCTGTTAGTACATATGAACCTCCATGTAATATGAAACAATCTAATTTGGAACAGTTAACGAGAGAACTATTTAAAGGTAAATTTAAACAGCTAGATAGATTGTTACATGTATTTGAAAACGGTGATATCCAATCACGACAATTTTGTGTGCCTGTTGAATGGTATAAAGAAGATCATACTTTTGAGGAACGGAACAATCTCTATATTGAACTCGCTACAAAATATAGTGTTGAAGTTATTAATAAATGTCTAAGTAATACTAATTTTATTGAAAGAACAATTTTACCTGAAGAAATTGACGCCATTATTTTCGTAAGTAGTTCTGGATTTTCTACTCCTACTATCGATGCAAGAGTAATGAATCACTTAAAATTTTCAGATCGTATTAAACGGATTCCAATTTGGGGACTGGGATGTGCAGGTGGGGCAGCAAGCATAAGTCGTGCTTTTGATTACTGCACAGCACATCCGAAAGAAAAAGTTCTCGTTGTTTGCCTCGAACTTTGTAGCCTATCTTTTCAAAAAAATGATTACTCCAAAAGTAATCTTGTAGGTGCCTCCCTCTTTGCGGATGGCGTTGCGTGTGCGTTAGTGTGGGGGGATGATGTCCATATAAATAGTAAAAAAACTATTCCCTATATCGTCAACACAGCATCAAAATGGATGCCTAACTCTGAGGACGTAATGGGATGGGATATTAAAAATGATGGATTGCACGTTATTTTTTCCAAAAGTATTCCTTCTATTATATCTACATGGTTGGGTCCGTTTATCCAGCAATTTTTAAAGGAAAATAACTTGAAGCAAACAAATATTAATCATTTTGTTGCACATCCAGGTGGAAAAAAAGTATTAAGTGCTTATCTAGAGGCATTAGACTTGAGCGAACAGCATATTAACTTTTCTAGTGAAATATTAAAAAAACACGGAAATATGTCCTCACCTACAGTACTTTATGTACTTGAAAAATATATGTTAAGTGAATGCCGTGCAGGAGATTACGGATTAATGATTGCTTTAGGCCCTGGATTTAGCGGAGAAGCGGTTATTCTTCAATGGAGGGATTAAATATGTACATTTTTATATTCATTTTTACGTTCGTTATATTGCAAAGATTGATTGAATTGGTCATTGCGAAAAGAAACGAAACGACCATGTTATCTAAAGGTGCCTATGAAGTAGGTGCAGAGCATTATCCATTTATGATTGCCCTACACGTTTCTTTTTTTATTAGTTTACTATTCGAAGTATTGTTCTTTAGACATACACTTTCAGTTCTGTTTCCATTCTTGTTTCTTTGCTTTCTACTTGTCCAATTTATTCGAATATGGTGCCTAGCTTCTCTAGGATCTTTTTGGAATACAAAAATTATTATTTTACCTGGAGCAGAAGTTGTAAAGAAAGGTCCTTATAAATTTCTCCGTCATCCGAATTATTTCGTTGTCTGTTCAGAAATTTTACTATTACCGCTAATGTTTAACGCTTACTTTACTGTGATTATATTTACACTACTTAATTTAGCAATGTTATCTGTTCGAATTCCAGTAGAAGAAAAAGCATTAATGGAAGCAACAAATTATACGCATATATTTAAGAGGAGAATTTCACCTTCATAATTTAGTTCTCTATTAATTGATAGAAGCTTTTTGTTATAAAAAATTCCCAAAATACTTATATAGTTAAAAATCATTCGAATAATAGAATTTTTGATTGAAAAGCCGTATAATTATAAATGTATGTCACACAATATTCGATATTTTTTAAATTTTAATTTTACACAACTTCAAAGAAATGTTTTATTATTTATTTTTATACAATTTCGCGCAAAATATGTTTTTACATACGTATAGGTAACTAAAAATCACACTTTTTTTACAAACAGCAGTTGATAAAAATATTATTTATATTATGATGAAATGGATAAACATCTTTGCTATAAATATTTCATTTAATTATGTATTTTGTATCATTTTGTGTGACTCTATGTGAAATATTCTACAAACTTACAAAAAAGTGTCCAATAGGGACATAATGGTAAAAGAAAAGGAGAATGGAAATGTCAGAAGAATTGATTAGCCAAGCTCAAACAACAGGAACGAGCACTCAGGATCTACTTGATCAATTATTAAAACCTGAAGTTCAGCAATCACTTACTACTTTAGTAGAACAATTACCAAAATTAGTTGAGGTTGTAACTCTATTAACAAAAGCTTATGATTTTGCGCAATTAGTTGCTACTGACGATGTACTTAAAAATGATACTGTAACTGCAGTAAAAGAAGTTGCAGAGCCTGTTATTGGAGCAGTAAAAAATGTTGCTGCTAACGCGATTGAAGCAAAAGAACGTGCGGAATCTACGAATGAAGCAGTTGGTATTTTTGGCTTATTAAAATTATTAAAAGATCCTGAAGTTCAAAATGTATTACGTTTTGTTAATGCATTTCTACAAGTATCAGCAGAGCGTAAAAATCAACAATAGTACATTTAGATAATTTAATTTAAAGTCAAGGACGGAGGATATATATGTCAAAAGAAATCGTCATCTTAGGTGCAGGTTACGGCGGTTTACTAACTGCTCAAACATTACGTAAATACTTAAATAAAGATGAAGCGAAAATTACTGTGGTGAACAAATATCCAACTCACCAACTTATTACTGAATTACATCGTCTTGCAGGCGGTACAATTGCTGAAAAAGCAATCTCTTTCCCACTTGAAAAACTTTTCAGAGGTAAAGACATTGACGTGATTGTTCAAGAAGTTAAATCATTCTCAGTTGCTAATAAAGAAGTATTTTTAGCTAACGGAGCTAACCTTTCTTATGATATTTTAGTTGTTGCTTTAGGAAGCCAAACTGGTTACTTCGGAATCCCAGGATTAGAAGAAAACAGTATGGTATTAAAATCTGTTGAAGATGCAAACAAAATTTACAACCATATCGAAAGTAAAATCGCTGCTTTTGCAAGATCAAAAGATGCAGCTGATGGCACGATCGTTATCGGCGGTGGCGGTTTAACTGGTGTTGAGCTAGTTGGTGAAATCGTTGATAACCTTCCAAATATTACTGTGAAATATGGTGTAGATCCAAAAGATATCCAAATTAAATTAGTTGAGGCTGGTCCAAAAATTCTTCCTGTTTTACCAGATGACTTAATTGCACGTGCAACTGAATCATTATCTAAACGTGGCGTTGAATTCTTAACTGGTCTTCCTGTTACAGGTGTTGAAGGAAACGTAATCTCATTAAAAGACGGTTCAACAATTACTGCTAACACGTTTGTATGGACTGGTGGCGTTGCAGCCCTTCCTGTAGTTCAAGAGTCTGGTCTTGAATGTGACCGTGGTAAAGCGATAATCGATGAATACTTACGCTCTAAATCTCATCAAGACGTATTCGTTGTTGGAGATGCTTCTGTATCACTTCCAGCAGATGGTGGTCGTCCATTATATGCGCCAACAGCTCAAAACGCTTGGCAAATGGGTGAATTCTGTGGATACAATATCTTCGCTACAATTAGAGGTCAAAAATTAAAAGAATTCTCACCAATTGACTCAGGTACTCTTGCAAGTTTAGGACGTAAAGATGGCGTTGCCACTGTTGGTGGAAACAAAATTCCACTTAAAGGTTTACCAGCTTCATTAATGAAAGAAGCTAGCCATGTACGTTACTTAACACATATTAAAGCTTTATTTGGTTTAGCTTATTAATATGCGATTTAATTGCTAAAAGTGCTGATTCAAATGAATCAGCACTTTTCTTGATTGGTTATACTTATTAAAGACCAAATCGTCGAGAATAGACACAAAGGTGGTACTTCCATGAGTGAGTCGAAAGCTACTCAAAATAATCCAATCTATCCTATTATGATTGCTATAGGAATAGCTCATCTAATAAATGATACTATGCAATCTGTCGTACCTGCTATGTTCCCTATTTTTTCTAGAGATTTAGGATTATCCTTCACACAACTTGGAATCATCACATTTATCCTAAATATTGTTGCCTCTACATTACAACCAGTAGTAGGGTTCGTTAGTGATAAAAAGCCGATGCCCTATGCATTACCACTTGGGATGATTAGTTCATTTATCGGCATATTAATGCTCGTCTTCGTAAAACAGTATTGGGTAATTCTCATAGCAGTAATCTTTTTAGGATTTGGGTCTGCTATATTCCATCCTGAAGGCTCCAAAGTATCATTTATGGCAGCTGGAAATAAACGAGGGCTATCCCAATCCATTTACCAAGTAGGTGGTAATTCAGGACAAGCTCTAGCTCCACTTATTAGTGCGTTCGTTTTAGATGCATTGGGTCAACGTGGTGCTGCCATTGTGTTACTATTATCTACAGTCGGCATCTTCATACTATATAAAATATCGAGATGGTATGTCCGTCAGTTAGAAGTAGAAAAAACATCTACAAAAAAGAAGAAATTACTTGTATCTTCTTTGCCACCTTTAACTAGTAAACAAGTTCGCATTGCACTTATGTTATTATTTATCGTTATTTTTGCTCGCTCATTTTATACAACGAATATTTCAAGTTTCTATGTCTTTTACCTGATAGATCATTATGGTTTAACTATTCAAATGGGGCAACTTTTCATTTTCATATTTATGGCTGTAGGAGTTGTAGGGACATTCTTTGGTGGCTCTCTTTCAGATAGAATTGGTCGTAAAAATGTTATTCTACTTTCAGTCGTTGTACCTATGCCATTTTGTTTAGCCTTACCATACGTTCCACTTTGGCTTGTTCCTGTTTTCTTAATAATAATCGGAACTTTAATTATGATCAGTTTCTCAGTTACGGTCATCTATGCCCAAGAACTTGTCCCAACAAAAATTGGAACAATGGCTGGCTTAACAACTGGTTTTGCCTTTGGAATGGGTGCAGTAGGTGGAGTGATCATTGGAAAGTTACTAGATATCATAGGTATTACACTCACAATGCAAATTGTCTCTATATTGCCTTTACTACTAGTCGTATCTTTCTTCTTACCAAAAGATACAGTAGAGAAAACCGCGTAAAATAAATGAGGTTGTTTTGAATCTATATCAAAACAACCTCATTTTATTTTACCTTTTCTTTGCTTTCCTTCTAAATAACCAAATTACAAAAAGAACACCCAAAATTGCAATTGCAGCATAAGCAATATTTGAATAAGTATCCATATATTCTACAATTGCTTCCCAGTTTTCCCCTACCTGTGTCCCTAAGTAAATTAATACGATATTCCAAATAAGTGTGCCAACTGTTGTTAAACATAAAAAGACCCAGAAATTCATTTTAGACATCCCAGCAGGCAATGAAATTAGACTTCTAATTAATGGGATAAATCGACAAAAGAATACTGTCCACACTCCATATTTTTTAAACCATTCATTTGCTTTATAAATATCTTCGTTTGTTAGTCTTAAAAAGCGTCCCCATTTATCTACAAATCTACCGATTCGTTTAATACCAACAATTTTCCCTATATCGTATAAAGCAACCGCTCCTGCTACTGATCCAAGCGTTGATGCAATAACAACTCCTGTAAACGTTAGGTTGGACCTTGTTGTCATATAGCCACCAAACGTTAAAATAACCTCAGATGGAATGGGTGGAAATATGTTTTCTAACATGATTAATAGAAAGACTCCTATGTATCCGAAATCCTCCATGATATTAATAATCCAACTCTCCATCTATCCTACTCCTTAAATTCAATAATTTTTTGATGTTCCAAAAAGTATTTACAATGTGACTTTGCCATAAAAGAATGACAAAAATCAAATAAATCCTCTCTTATTTATATTCCAATGAAGTATATTGTATTTCAATTCTCTACGAATAAAAAGCCAACAAGACATTCTTGTTGGCTTTTTATAATCAAATGTGTGCTTTTTACTATGTGATTTTATACGTTTCTATCAACTTTTATAAAGAATTGACAAGTTATTTCCACTTCGCAATTTGAGCATCCGTTCCATAAACAAAGTGATTCGGTAAAACTTCATGAACACTAGCTGTACCATCTACTTCTTCATGTTCATAAGGTATACGTGTTCTCGTTCTTTCTGAAAGTGGATCTGGAAGTGGTACTGCTGATAATAGTGATTTTGTATAAGGATGAATTGGATTATTATAAATTTCATCCGCATCTCCTAGTTCAACAATCTTACCACGGTACATTACAGCAATTCGATCACTAATATATTTAACCATAGATAAATCATGGGCAATGAATAAATACGTTAAGTTTCGTTCTCTTTGTAGTTTTTTCAATAGGTTAACTACTTGAGCTTGAATAGATACGTCAAGGGCAGAAATAGGCTCGTCCGCAATAATAAAGCTTGGATTTAAACTTAATGCACGTGCTATACCGATACGTTGACGCTGACCACCAGAGAATTCATGGGCATAACGATTCGCGTGTTCCCTATTTAATCCAACCGCTTCAAGTAAAAATCCAATTCGATCTTGGCGTTCCTTTTTATTTTTGTAAAGACCATGGATATCAAAGGCTTCACTAATAATTTCTCCCGCAGTCATACGAGGATTTAAAGATGCGTAAGGATCTTGGAAAATCATTTGCATTTCACGGTTAAACTCTTTAAGTTCTTTACGTGATTTAGCTGCGTTCACGTTTTTCCCTTTAAATAAAATTTCTCCTTCAGTAATATCGTATAGTCTGATAATCGAACGACCAGTTGTTGATTTCCCACTACCTGATTCACCAACTAGTCCAAGAGTTTCCCCTTCATAAACATCAAAACTAATACCGTCTACTGCTTTAATTGGATTTGAAGAAGAGCCGAAATATTGTTTCAAATTTTTTACTTCAAGTATTTTATTTGCCACCTGATTCAGCCTCCTTCAAATAACCTTCAATTCTATTTTTAATTGCTTCTGGCACCGGAATTTTCGGTGCATCCGGATGTAATAACCACGTTTTTGCATAATGTGTGTCAGAAACTTTAAACATAGGTGGTTCTTTTTCATAATCAATTGCTAACGCATACTCATTACGAGGCGCAAACGCATCACCAACAGGTGGATCTAATAAGTTTGGTGGCGAACCCGGAATTGTACGTAAATCTTCCTGTGCATCATTTTTTAAGTCTGGCATGGATCCTAATAATCCCCAAGTGTAAGGATGTTTTGGATTATAGAAGATTTCGTTTACAGTGCCATATTCCACAATTTGACCAGCATACATAACCGCTACACGGTCTGCAATATTAGCAACAACCCCTAAATCATGGGTAATGAAAATAACAGCCGTATTACGTTGTTTTTGAATATCTTTTATTAACTCAAGGATTTGTGCTTGAATCGTTACATCAAGTGCAGTTGTTGGCTCATCAGCGATTAATAACTTTGGATCTGCTGCTAATGCAATGGCAATTACTACACGTTGACGCATCCCACCACTAAATTCATGTGGGTATTGTCTAAAACGTCTTTCAGGCATTGGAATACCTACTTGACGTAGAAGTTCAATTGCACGGGCCTTTGCTTCTTGTTTGGATATTTTTTTATGTTTTAAAATTACTTCAGTAATTTGGTAACCAACACGCATTGTTGGATTTAGGGCAGTCATTGGATCTTGGAAGATCATCGCAATGTCATTCCCGCGAACTTTAGACATTTCCTTTTCGGAAAGTGGAAGAATGTCTTTCCCTTCAAATAAAATTTCTCCTCCTGCGTAAATACCAGGTGGTTGAGGAATTAACTTCATGAGTGCGTTACTCGTTACACTTTTACCTGATCCCGATTCACCAACAATTGCTAGTGTCTCACCTTCGTGTAGGTCAAAACTAACACCGCGAACTGCTTGGACGATACCCGCATATGTTTTGAAGTTTACCTTTAAATCGTTTACTTCTAACAATTTTTTACTCATTTTCTCACCTTCCTCTATTTACGTAGTTTTGGATCTAGTGCATCTCGTAAGCCATCACCAACAGCGTTAAATGCAAAAATTGTAATTGAGATTAAAAATGCAGGGAAGAATAAACGCCATGGTGCAGTAATAATTGCTTTGTTACCATCTGACGCCATCGTACCCCAACTTGCTTCTGGTTGTGGAACGCCTAGCCCTAAATAACTTAAGAATGATTCAGTAAAAATAGCCGATGGGATTGTCAATGTCATTGTTACTAAAATTGCTCCCATTGCATTTGGTACTAAATGCTTTCTAATTAAATGCCATGTGTTTGCACCTAAAGTTCTCGCAGCAAGTACATACTCTTGACTTTTAATAGATAGTACTTGACCACGTACAATACGGGCCATGTTTACCCATCCTGTTAAAGAAAGAGCGATAATCATTGTTGTAATACCAGGCTCTAAAACTACAAGTAAAATAATAACAACAAGTAAATAAGGTACAGCCGATAAAATATCAGCAATACGCATCATAATGTTGTCTACACGTCCACCTGCTAATCCTGAAATACTACCCCATAAAACACCGATAACTAAATCGATTAATGCAGCAGCAATACCGATGAATAGTGAAATACGAGCACCGTACCAAGCACGTACAAAGACATCACGACCAAGATCATCAGTTCCAAACCAGTGTGCAGCCGATGGTGGCGCATTGTAATTTCCTAATTGATCACTAAAAGAGTAAGGAGAAAAAATAGGAACAAAAATGGCCATTAAAGTAATGATAGCTAATATAAAAATCCCGAAAATAGATAATTTATTTTGAGAGAAGCGAATCATAACTTCTTTCCAAAACGACACTGATTTTTTTGCTAACTTGTCGGTATCTGCATTACGTCCACCGACAACTTTAAACATCTCGGGTGACAGATTTTCTAACTGTTCGTTCTGTTTTGTCATTATTTTTTCGCTCCTTTCAATTTAATTCGTGGATCAACAATACTGTACAGAATATCTACTATTAATACTGCAAACAACAGAATGATTGCATAGAAAACAGTAGTCCCCATAATAACTGTGTAATCACGGTTGGTTATACTTGTTACAAAGTGTTTCCCTAATCCTGGGATAGCAAAAATTTGTTCTATAATGAAACTACCTGTAACTACCCCAGCAGTTAATGGACCTAAATAAGTAAGAACTGGTAATAATGCATTTCTTAAAGAATGTTTAAATACAGTTGTCCATTTACCAAGACCTTTTGCACGGGCCATTTTTACATAATCACTACTATTCTGTTCTAACATACTAGAACGAGTTAACTTCGCGATGAATCCCATATGAGAGATGGCAATTGCAAACGCCGGCAAGACCGTATAAGCAAATCCTTTCCATCCACTTACCGGGAAAAGACCTAATTTGTAAGATAAGAAGTACTGCATTAAACCTGCTAATATAAACGATGGTACAGAAATACCTAAAACTGCAATTGTTGATGCTACATAATCAGGGAAACGATTATGATAAAGAGCTGCTATAACTCCAAATAATATTCCCAACCCTACCGCTAAAAACATTGCCTGTATACCTAATGCTAGAGATACAGGGAAACTTTCTGCAATGATTTCATTTGTAGAGCGCCCCTTATACTTCATTGATTCACCAAAATCAAACGTAACAGTATCGATTAAATAATCCTTATATTGAATGTACCAAGGATTATCTAATCCATATTTAGCATTCAATTGCTCTTCAATTTTTGGTGGGAGTTCACGTTCACTCGCAAATGGGCTCCCAGGTGCAAGTCTCATTAAGAAGAATGTTGCACTTACAATAATAAATAATGCTATTAGAATATAGATTAATCTATTGATAATATACTTAACCATACTTTCCCCTCCTTTGTAATTATTAAAAATGTTGAAAAATACTGTTCAATATATCTGAACAGCTTTCCCCTTACGCAATTGAAATTTTCTGATTTTTCGAATAAACAAAGGCTGCTTGTCATCGTATTCACGATAAAGCAGCCTTTGTACTATTACATCAAAGTAAATAGTAACTTCTAATAAATGAACTTATTTATTATTTGTTAATATCTACATATTTTAAATAGACGTTACCTAGTGCATCAGGTGCCATATTTTTTACAAAGTCTTTTTTCACATGAAGATTTGTATAGTAGTAAACCGGCGCAACTGGGAATTCTGTCATCGCGATTGCTTCAGCTTCTTTTAATAACGCAATACGAGCTTCTGGATCAGTTTCAACAACTGATTGTTTTAATAATTCAGTATATTGAGCGTTTTCCCAACCTGTATCGTTGTTACCATTGTCAGCAGAATTATATTGCTCTAAGAATGAGTAAGCATCGTTATAGTCAGCAATCCACCCCATACGTGCAACGTCGTAATCTAAAATGTTTAGTTTATCAAGGTAAACTTGCCACTCTGAGTTATCAATTGATACTGTGATACCTAAGTTTTTAGCCCAACCTTCTTGAACGAACTGTGCGATTACAGAGTGTGCTTCACTTGTGTTGATAGATAATCCAATTTCGATTTGGCTTGGATCAGTAATTCCAAGTTCTTTCATACCTAATTCTAAAGCTTTTTTCGCTTCTTCGATGTCATTGTCTTTGAAGTAACCGCGGTCTTCTTCAAATCCTTTAACTGCTGCTGGAACCATACCTAATGCTGGTGATTGTTCACCTTTTGTAATATTGTCGATTAATTCTTGACGGTTAATTGCAAGAGTTAATGCTTTACGAATGTTAGCATTTTTTGTGAACTCGCCTGTTGTATTAAATTTGTACCAGTAGATTGCTGCGTAATCTTCGATATTAAGAATTCCTTCTTTTTTATAACGGTCGATAGCGTCAAGTGATACTGTTTGGAAAGGAGCACCTAAGAAATCGATTTCTCCTGAATCAAACATTGTTACTGCAGTTGTTTCGTTTTCAACCATAGATATATTTACTGTGTCTAGTGCTACATTTTCTTTATCCCAATAGCTGTCGCTTTTTTCTAAAGTAATTGAAGCACTGTGTTGCCAATCAGCTAATGTGAATGGACCATTTGTAATATAATCTTCTCCAGCTTCAGTGTACCACTCTGGGTTAGCTTCAGCTGTAGCTTTGTGAACTGGGAAATAAGTTTTGAATGCTGTTAACTCTAAGAAGTAAGGTGTTGGGTTTTCTAACGTTACTTCTAAAGTTTTTTCATCTACTACGTTAATTCCTAAATCATCTACAGAACCTTCGCCTAAGTTATAAGCTTCAGCACCTTTGATTGGGTAAAGAATTGAAGCATATTCAGAAGCGTTTTCTGGGTTTAATACCCAAGTCCATGCATATGCAAAGTCTTCTGCTGTAACTGGGTCACCATTTGACCAAGTTGTATCTTTTAATGTGAATGTGTATTTTAATTGATCTTCACTAACTTGTACATCATCTGCTACTGCATTTACTACTTCACCGTCTTTAATTGTTGTTAAACCTTCAAATACGTTTTGTAAGATCACACCAGAAGTACTATCTGTAGCTAAACCTGGGTGTAATGATGGTGGTTCAGATGGAATTACTAAGTTAATTTCTTTTGTTGTTGTTCCATCTTCTTTTGTTGCAGTGTTATCTTTATCGCCGCCAGTATTACATGCTGCTAAAACGATAGATAATACTAATAACATGCTTAATAGTAAAAAACTATTTTTTTTCATTATTTGTCCCCCTATCTCTTGTTGTTTTACATTTCCAATTTTTCTGAAAATATATATGTGAAGTAGCATTTGTAATGTTATCAGAAATTTTTAGTTTTTTCAATATAATTATATCATATTATTAAACTATTATTTTATTTTTGAATATTTTAACTTTTTGTTATTAAAGCGTATACATTTTTATAAATATACTAATTTTTAATATTTTCTAATTCTTCTTATTTTTTAGAAAATAATGAAAACTCAACTCAAATGTTTTTTCAATATTGTTTTTTGGTTTGTTATTATTGTTTGATTTTTTCACTTGAATATACTTTAATCTCGAAAAAAAATCAGCCTTTTTAACTCATTAAACATGACACCTTTTTTGTGTAATTGTTATTAAATAAATCGTGAGCAATAATTTCACATTCATAAAAAAATTAAAAGAAAATGCCTTGAAATTTATCTCTTCAAGGCATTTTCTTCTTATATAATAACTATACATTCCATCTATCAATTTGCTCACTTGTTCCATATACAAAATGGTTTGGATATACTTCTTGAAGTGTCGCACTATCATCTGCTTCTTCATGTACATAAATGATTCTTTTTCGTTTTCTTTCTGATAAAGGATCAGGAAGTGGAACTGCAGAAAGTAGGGATTTAGTATATGGATGAATCGGGTGATTGTATATTTCATCAGCACGTCCAAGCTCAACAATTTTCCCCATATACATTACCGCTATTCGATCACTAATATATTTCACCATAGATAAATCATGTGCGATAAATAAATATGTTAGATTTCGTTCATATTGTAATTTTTTTAGTAGATTTACAACTTGTGCCTGAATCGAGACATCTAATGCTGAAATTGGCTCGTCAGCAATAATAAAGCTAGGATTCAAACTTAGTGCACGAGCAATTCCAATTCGTTGGCGTTGTCCTCCTGAAAATTCGTGAGCATATCGATTTGCATGTTCACTATTTAACCCAACTGCCTCCAGAAGTGAATCGACAACTTCTTTACGTTCTGCTTTACTTTTGTATAGACCATGTATTTCAAATCCTTCACTTATTGCTTCACCAGCAGTCATTCGAGGATTTAGTGAGGCATAGGGATCTTGGAAAATCATTTGCATATCACGATTAAATTGTTTCATTTCTTTGCGTGATTTTGTACCATGTACATTTTTTCCCTTAAATCGAACTTCCCCCTCAGTAATATCATATAGTCGAATGATAGAGCGACCGGTAGTAGATTTTCCGCACCCTGATTCTCCAACTAATCCAAGTGTCTCCCCCTCATATATGTCAAAACTAATCCCATCAACCGCTTTAATCGGGTTTTTGGAAGTGCCAAAATACTGTTTCAAATTTTTTACTTCAAGGATTTTTTCAGACACCGGCCTCCTCCTCCCTTAAATAGCCTGCAATTCTATCTGCTACTTCTTGAGGTATTGGAATCTTTGGTGCCTCAGGATGCAAAGTCCATGTTTTAGCATAGTGAGTTTCTGATACTTTAAACATTGGTGGTTCTTTTTCAAAATCAATTGCTAATGCAAATTCATTCCTAGGTGCAAAGGAGTCCCCTTTTGGAGGATTTATTAGATCTGGTGGTGTTCCAGGAATAGTTCTTAACAACTCTTTAGAGTTATTTTTTAAATCAGGCATTGAACCTAATAGTCCCCAAGTATAAGGATGTTTTGGATTATAAAAAATATCATTTACTGTTCCATACTCCACGATTTGACCTGCATACATTACTGCAACCCGATCCGCTACATTTGCAACAACGCCTAAATCGTGGGTAATAAAGATAATGGATGTATTTCTTTTCATTTGAATATCCTTCATCAATTCAAGGATTTGAGCTTGAATTGTTACATCAAGCGCTGTAGTAGGTTCATCTGCAATTAATAATTTCGGGTCAGCTGCTAGTGCAATAGCAATGACAATTCTTTGCCTCATACCACCACTTAATTCATGGGGATATTGTCTAAATCTTTTTTCATACATTGGAATTCCAACAAGTTCTAATAATTTTAAAGCTCTCGCGTTCGCTTCTGCTCTTGAAACTTTAGTATGCTTTAAGATCACTTCTGTAATTTGTCTTCCAATCCTCATTGTGGGATTCAGTGCAGTCATGGGGTCTTGAAAGATCATGGCTATATCATTTCCTCTTATTCTAGTCATGTCCCTTTCTTTTAGAGGTATTAAATTCTTCCCCTCTAACAATATTTCCCCGTTTGCATAAACCCCAGGAGGCTCAGGTATTAATTTCATAATTGCATTACATGTTACGCTTTTTCCAGAGCCCGATTCACCAACTATAGCTAACGTTTCTCCTTCGTACAAATCAAAAGAAACACCGCGGACCGCTTGTACAACACCTGCAAAGGTTTTAAAGTTAATTTCTAAATCTTTCACTTCTAACAGCTTTTTCCTCATCACTTTCACCTTCTTATTTACGTAATTTAGGGTCTAATGCATCTCGCAATCCATCACCAACTGCGTTAAATGCGAAAATAGTTAATGAGATAAAAAATGCTGGGAAGAATAGTCGCCAAGGTGCAGAAGTCAGTGCTTTATTTCCCTCTGCTGCCATCGTTCCCCAACTCGCATCTGGATGCGGTACCCCCAAACCTAAATAACTTAAAAATGATTCCGTAAATATCGCCGTAGGAATGGTTAAAGTCATAGTTACTAAAATGGCACCAAATGCATTTGGTATTAAATGTTTTTTTATTAAATGCCAAGTATTAGCCCCCAGGGTTCGCGCTGCTAATACGTATTCTTGATTTTTTATGGATAATACTTCCCCTCGAACAATCCTTGCCATATTGATCCATCCAGTTATAGATAGAGCAATAATCATTGGCAAGATTCCTTTATCCATAACAACAAGCAGAATAATTACAACTAATAGATACGGTACAGCATATAAAACATCAGCTATACGCATCATGATGTTATCTACCCGACCACCTGAAAGACCTGCTATACTGCCCCATAAAACACCAATTATTAAATCGATAATTGCTGCTGTTAGTCCAATAAATAATGAAATCCGCGCACCTTCCCATACACGTACAAACATATCTCGTCCTAAATCATCTGTACCAAACCAATGAGTTGCTGAAGGGGCTGCGTTATAAATTCCCAATTGTTCTCGGTAATTGTAAGGTGAAGTCATCGGTACAACAATTGCCATAACCGCAATAATTAATAATAGAAGTAATCCAATAATCGCGACTTTATTTTGCGAAAATCTCAGGAGTACTTCTTTCCAAAAAGAAATAGATTTTTCAGCAAGTTTTTCAGACTCACTTTCTCTTACACCAACTACTTTAAATAATTTTCGATTTATTTTTTCAAATTGTTGATCGGATTGCGTCATTATTTTTTCGCTCCTTTCAACTTAATTCTTGGGTCAATATAGCTGTATAAAATATCAACGATAAATACAGCAAATAATAGAATAATAGAGTAGAACACAGTCGTTCCCATAATTACTGTGTAATCACGATTACCTATACTAGTTACAAAGTGTCTTCCCAACCCAGGGATTGAAAAAATTTGTTCAATAACAAAGCTCCCTGTTAATACACCAGCTGAAAGCGGACCTAAATATGTAACAACAGGCAACAAAGCATTTCGGAGTGTATGTCTAAATACAGTTGTCCATTTTCCTAATCCTTTTGCTTTTGCAAGTTTTACATATTCACTATTCCTTTGCTCTAGCATGCTCGACCTCGTTAATTTTGCAATAAACCCTATTTGAGTTGTCGCGATTGCAAGTGCTGGTAAGATACTATAGATAAACCCTTTCCACCCACTAATCGGGAACATTCCTAATTTAAATGCTAAGAAGTATTGCATTAATCCCGCCAATATAAACGATGGTATTGATATTCCCAAAACAGCTATTGTCGTAATTAAATAATCAGGGAATCGATTATGGTAAAGAGCTGCTATTACGCCAAATAAAACACCAAAACCAATGGCAATTAACATCGCTTCCATTCCTAAAGTGAAGGAAATAGGGAAACTTTCAAAAATAATATCATTTGTTGAACGTCCTTTATATTTCATCGATTCACCAAAATCAAAGGTAAATGAATCGATAACGTAGTCCATATATTGGATGTACCAAGGATTGTCTAAACCATATTTAGCATTAAGTTGTTCCTCAATTTGTGGAGGAAACTCTTTTTCACTTGCAAATGGACTTCCAGGTGCTAAGCGCATTAGAAAAAAGGTAACCGTAATAATGACGAAAAGCGCAATAAACATATATAGAAATCTTTTTAAAATGTACTTGAGCAAAGCGTACCCCACCTTGTCATAGTTTTAAAGAACAAAAGGCTGCTTGAATCGATTACTCGACGATCAGCAGCCTTTTCTAATACGAAGTTTCAGATCAACAATTGATTCTTATTTTTCTATATCTACGTTTTTCAGATAAATATTACCCAATCCATCTGGCTCAATGCTTCCTTTTACATAATCTTTCTTAACAGATAGATTTGTATAGTAATAGATTGGTGCAATTGGATACTCTGCCATAAAGATTGCCTCAGCTTGTTTTAATAGGTCAAGACGTGCTTCTGGATCCGTTTCTGTATTGGATTTTTGTAGCAATGCTGTATATTCTGCATTTTCCCATCCAGTATCGTTATTACCGTTAGTTGCAGAATCGTACATTTCTAAGAATGTGTATGCATCGTTATAGTCAGCAATCCAACCTAAACGCCCAATTTGATAATCTAGGTTACTTAGTTTATCTAGATATACTTGCCACTCTGAATTATCAAGAGTCACATCAATTCCTAAAGTAGTTCTCCAGTTTTCTTGAATATATTGAGCGATGGTAGCATGCGCTTCACTAGTGTTATAGGATAAGTTAAGTTTAATATCGCTTGGACTAGCTATTCCAAGTTCCTTCATCGCTTGTTCTAAAGCAGCTTTTGCACCTTCCACATCATTATCTTTAAAATAACCACGTTCTTCTTCAAATCCAGTTACTCCCGAAGGAACCATAGATACTCCCGGTTTTTGTTCACCTTTTGTTATGTTTGTAATTAACCCTTCTCGATTAATTGCAAGAGTTAATGCTTTACGAAGATTTACGTTCGATATAAGTGGATCTGTTGTATTGAATTTATACATGTATAATCCAGAGTAGTCAGCAATTGTTAAGATACCTTCTTGTTTATAACGATCAATGACATCTAAACCAATCGAACCATATGGTGAACCTAAGAAATCAATCTCTCCAGCATCAAACATTGTCGCCATCGTTGACTCGAGTTCAACCATTGAAATATTCACTTTATCAAGGGCTACATTTTCTGCATCCCAATAATTTTCGTTTTTCTCTAAAGTAATGGATGCACTATGTTGCCAATCAGATAATTTGAAAGGTCCGTTTGATACATACCCTTCACCTGCTTCTGTATACCATTCAGGATTCGCTTCAGCTGTTGCTTTATGGATTGGGTAATATGTTTTAAATGCCGTTAATTCTAAGAAATATGGTGTAGGATTTTCAAGTGTTACTTCTATTGTTTTCGCATCAATTACATTAATGCCTAAATCCGCTTCAGAGCCTGTTCCTTCATGGAATGCTTTCGCTCCCTTAATCGGATATAACATAGAAGCATACTCAGATGTGTTTTCAGCTGTTAACGCCCATTTCCATGCGTATTCGAAATCTTCAGCTGTTACAGGGTCGCCGTTTGTCCATTTTGCATCCCGTAATGTGAATGTATACGTTAATAAGTCATCACTGATTTTAACGTCTTTTGCAGCAGACATTACTACTTCCCCGTCAATAACAGTAGTTAACCCTTCAAAAGTATTATTTAAAATTGCTCCAGATGTTGTATCTGTAGCTAATTGTGGATGTAAAGATGGTGGTTCAGAGGCAATAACTAAATTGATTTCTTTCGGCTCAGTCGTTTCATTTGTTACTGGATCTTCCGTATTATTTTCAGTATCAGTATTAGTTTGTTCTTCGTTTGGCTTTGTTGTCGTTTGTTCCCCTCCAAAGTTACACGCTACTAATACAGCCGATAGTATTAATAACATAAATAAAAGAAAAATATTACGATTAAGCTTTTTCATACATAACCTCCACGTCAAATTTTTTCAATCTTGAAAACAGAAGTTAACCAAAACAAAACGACCCTTCACTTTTGCGTATTCTACTATTAATTGACCTCCCTTAATTAATGTTTCAATAAATATTACTTGAAACACTTTATTTCTTTGTTAATTTTGAATCTATTTACTTTTTATTCTGTTGGGTAAGAAAATATTACTAAACTTAATTTCAATTTCTTTTACTTCAATGCGTTAATATATGAAAAACAAAAAGCAAATGGCTCTAAGAAATAGAAAACCATTTGCTTTTTGCTTATGTTAAACTTTTTTAGTTTTTAAGAAACCATCAATACAATTCCAAACTGCAAATATTGGATAGAGAATAATTGTAATCCATTGAATAAACCCTACAACCTTCATCCCATCAAGTTTGAACAAATGACCCATATATGTTAAAAATTCTTGGTTAAAGATTGCTACATTCATCACAATGATAATTACTGAAATTGTCCCTACAACTTCCTTTAGTACATTTAACAATGCAATATTTTTCGTCCATTGTTTCTTTAACAACATTAATAGTGCCAAGGCAATTTCTAAACCAACGCTAAGTATGATTAATGGCCAATAGGAGTTTAATACTGTTTGATTAAATGCCGGAATTACAAATTGAAGCCCGTTCTCTCCTTTTGTATAGATCCCAACAAGTTTGTCTGCATTAAAATAAACGGTAGCCCAAATTGCTGTCCAAAATAACATTCCGAAAACAAATACGTTAGAAATAGCTCTTTTCTTTGGAATGAAAGTGACATTCTTCAAATCCTTTGGTGACCACTTTTTTCCACTTATCGAAAGCGGATCACGTTCTTTTGAATTTTCTACTCGTTCAATAATTGCAAAAGTAAGTGTTAACCAGAAGAATGTTTGTACTGCTACATCAAGGATACTCCAAATACCTTCTCCAATTATCATTAGTCCAACATTTGGCACGGATTGACTTTCACTATAACTAAATATATATTTTGCTAACAATGAGATTAATGTAATAGTAGCTGCAATTGGAATGATCATTTTTAATAAAGTAACATATACATCGTAATAACGTGGACCGATTAGATGCATTGGCTTTTCACTATAATTACTAGCTAACACCGCTGGGTTCCCCAACTGACTCAATACCTCTTCAACGTCTTCCTTCGTATAGTCATCCGGCAGCATATCTTCTATAGTACTTCTTAGCTCCAACCCAATATCCTCTCGACTTTTTTCAGGCAAGCGACGAGTTACTTCATGAATATATATATCAATTAAATTCATGTTCATTCTCCTTTCAATAATTCGTTAAGTTGTTTTGTATTGACTAACCATTCCGTTCTCAATTTCTGATAAATCTCTATACCAAAATCAGTTAATACATAATATTTCCGCGGTCTAGACTCCGTCGTATCCCAAATACTTTCAACCAATTCCTGTTTTTCAAGCCTACGTAATAATGGATATAAGGTACTTTGTTCGATCGAAATCCCCGATTGTTCCAATAATTGAACAAGCGAGTAACCATATTGCTTTGTTTGCAATTGACTCAAAACCGCCAATGTTAACGTCCCTCTTCTTAACTCGATAATCAATGAGTCTAACAGATTGCTCATCGTACACCTCCATGCTATACAATACATACTATGTATCATACAGTATATATGATACAGTATTTTAAAACAAACAATATTATGCGTAAATTTTGTAGATTTTTAGTTCCATAGTTTTTCTATTGTTATAAAGAGTTCGGCAAGGATTTTCCACGCTTAACTTAAAGGCATTTCATTTCAAATGTTATTTACATTATTACTTTTTTCAGATAATATTTGGTTGTTGTGCTCACTAAGAAAGAAGGACTAATTATGCTAATTGACATAGATTTATCGATTGTATTGTTATTATTTTTATTTGGTTTTTTGGCTGCCTTTATTGATTCTGTAGTTGGTGGTGGAGGACTGATTTCTTTACCAGCTTTAATGTTTACTGGGTTAAGCCCGTCTGCTGCAGTCGCTACGAACAAATTGGCCGGTACAATGGGCTCATTAACAAGTACTATTACTTTCTATCGTTCTGGAAAAATAGAATTGAAAAGTATTATGGGGTTATTCCCAATCGTATTTATAGCTGCAGGTATTGGGGCGTGGATTGTCCATTTAATGGATCCATCGGTTCTAAAACCATTAATGTTATTGATGCTTGCAGGCGTTTTAGTCTACACGTTGATCAAGAAAGATTGGGGAAGTATTTCTACATATAAAAAGTTATCGACTTTAAAATATATCGGATTTTTCCTTCTGATTTTTGCGATTGGATTTTATGATGGCTTTCTAGGGCCGGGAACAGGCTCCTTTTTAATATTTGCTTTTCTAATGATTGGGTTTGACTTCTTAAAAGCTGCAGGTAATGCGAAATTTTTAAATTTCGGAAGTAATATTGGTGCATTATTGATGTTTATGTTTTTAGGCCAAATCAATTACGTCTACGGTTTGATCATGGGGGTAGCCCAAGTATTAGGAGCTATTTGTGGCTCAAAATATGCTATTAAACGCGGTAGTAGTTATGTGAGAGTACTATTTATAGTCGTTACTATTCTTCTACTTGCAAAAAATGCGTACGATTATTTTTCTTAAAATAAAGAAGACGTGCAGTCTGAAAGTATTTACTTCAAACTGTACGTCTTTTATTTTTATTCTTCTATTATTTGTTCTATTGCTTTTGGCTTCCCTGCTTCAATTAATGTATTACTTTTTACAAGGAAGATTAATAAAAACGTCATGATTAATCCGGTAGCGATTAAGAGCCACTCTATTTCGATATAATCTGCAATTGGTCCAAAAATCAACATACCAATTGGCATCATCGATGTAGAGATCATTCCAAAAACACCAAATATTCTTCCTAAATAATCAGGGTCCACTTTTTCTTGGATAAGAACGGTTGTAGGTGTATTGAATAATGGCATGGCAATTCCGAAGATTCCCATAAAGATTAGGTAAATCCAGAAGTTTGGTACAATGCCTAGAGCAACTGTACAAACTCCCATTATTAGACCGGCAAATGCCATCGTATGAATCTTATTCTTAAAGCCACCCCATCCCGCAATAAGTCCTCCACCAAGCATCATTCCAATAGAGAAAGCAATTTCAATGGCAGCGAGTAACCATTCTTCACTACCAAAAGTTCGAGCCACTTGTATTGGTGTTAAAAATGCAGCCGGAGCCATTAATACGAAAAATACAGCAAACATACTCATTAAAATCTTTAGAAAGCTATGGTTTTTTATATAAACCAAGCCTTCTTTAAAGTCATTAAAGTACCCAGTATTTTGAGCTTCAGAAGCCTTCTTATGTGTAGGAATACGTAAGAAGAAGAGTAATATTCCTACCGCTATTATCGCTGTAATTACATCAATAAAAAGAATGACTTCAATCGAAGTTGCAACGATTAGCGCTGCACTAACCATTGGAGAAATAAACATAATGACCGCTTGAATGGAGCCATTAATCCCATTTATTTTAACAAGATGTTCTTCAGGTACGATTTGTGGTAAAACAGCACCTACTGCTGGAGTTTGAATTCCGGTTCCAAGCGCTCGTATTGCAGCTACCAGGAAAAATAACCACATGGCATCGTAGCCCATCATAAAAAGAAAAGCTAGTATTAATGTTGCAAGGGCAATCATCGAATCCGATAGAATCATTAGCATTTTTCGATTGTAGCGATCCGCCCAAACACCTGCAAATGGTGATAAAAGAAATGTCGGTATGAATCCGCACAATATAAAAATCGTCATCATAATACCCGATTGTGTGGATAAAGTGATATACCACATAATCGCATATTGTACTAATGATGAACCAAACATTGAAATCGTTTGACTACTTAAAAAAAGTGTAATATTTTTCTTCCAATTCGATTTTGGATCTGTTGATGTATATGACATAATAATTTATTCCCTCTTTTAATATAGTTTAAATTATTTCCCGGGAATAAATATTAATAAAATAATAACATCATCATATTTATGACACCCCTCAGTTAACTTACCTTAAATTATTTACAAACTCTTTTAATTTGTTCATATCAGTTAATGCTTCGTTGCATGTTTCGCTATTTTCACATAAATAGTTTCCTCTTTTTGTATAAGTACCTTGTACTGTACCACTTTTAGATACTAATAATAGACCAACTTTTGCATGCTGATTACAAACTGAACAAACTCCTTGTTTTTCAGAATGGCTAAAAACTCCGCGCACTCCAACCAGAGTACCCTCATCATAATAGACTATATATTTTCGATTAGTCCCTGAGTCGACCCAACTTAAATAGGAAATTTCTTGTAAATCGATTGTATCTAAATTAGGAAGTTTTACTTTTTTATCTTTTGGGAATAACTTTTTGATTTGATTGTCAGTTGGAACTTTATATGGCTCAACGTATTGTTTAATCGATTCTAAAAATTGTTCCAATTGTTCCTTCGTTTGTAGGGTGAAAATTCGTTGAAGTACAAGTTGCTGTTTGATATCTTGAAATGTTATTTTATTATTTATCTCTTCTTGCACCATTGCTTGGATTGCTTGAATGACATTTTGATCTTTTGATGTTGTATTGGCATTTAATATCTTTTTGGCTTGTTTTTTAACGAACTGAAACTGTTCTACATTCATAAATTTCATAGCGTACACTCCTTCCGCTATAGATTACAGAAAAAGCTTCTCAAGTTCAATTGACTACTTTTTTTATAATTAAACTTGCCATAAGTGAATCTTCCAGGATAAAAATAAGGTTGGATTTTAACCAACCTTTTCATTTTCTGTAAACTATTTTTTTAATTGTTTCGATTGATAAACAAAAATCTATAGAAAGTGTTTCTAAAGAAGTACCATTTTTAAATAACGTTTTAATGGTTTTATTTCGTTCATCTAACCTTTTCCGTTCTCCAGAAGCAGCTCCCCATTTAATTCTTTGTTCTTCTGGTTTTGGAATATAAATTAAATCTCCTTGTACATACGATTGTAATTCTTCAAGAAGATGTTTCGGTAAAATATCATTTGCATTCACGTAACGCATTGGAACTCTCCTTTTCTTAATTAATTAAGCTAAGGGCAAAGCGTACATGAATAATAGACGTTTACTTGGCGATGATTAGGTTCTTATCTCATACAAAGTATCGCCATATTATTCATAGGCTTTGCATGAGTTTTTCCAGTATCTGGCGCATTGTATTTATGAGCCATATCATCACATCCTTCTAATAATGATTCTACATAATGCAAAACATTACCAATTATTATTGTATGAAAAACTATCACTATTATCAACGATGTTAAACGACAACTCCTTTTGAAGGGAGAAAAAAATCCTCCTGATTTTTCGGAAGGATTAGTCTTTTAACTTCATAACAAATCTGTTTGGCTCATTAAAATTATGAGCCAAACAATCCATACCCCAGCTAGGCGTTGCTGAAGTAATTGTCATAAAGAATATATTAAATGAACCCAAGTAAAGCTAGAAAAATGGGCAGACTAATCCTATTTTTAATTTGAAATAAATTTTTATTCTATTTCAAAGCATAAAAATAAGATTATTTATCCATCGTCCGCCCATCTTCCCTTCATTCATAAGTTAAAAACAGTTTAACACACTCACAATAAAGTGTGAAGTCGACTATTTTAACCATTCTATAACGGTTGCAGCCCATGAATATCCTGTACCTGCTGAAACAGCTACGATGATATCCCCTTTATTTAGTCGATTTCCATTTTCTGCAATATACAACCCATAACAAGGGTCCAATGCAGACATATGACCGTAGCGATCTAAATAGATACTTTGTTCTTCTTTAAGTCCTAAACTATTTAGTAATTCCAAATACATTGATCGTTTTGTATGGAGAGGGAGTAACATTTTTATATCCTCCAGTTGCTTACCACTCTTCTCTAGTGCTTTCGTAATGACTTTTATAAAGTTTGGCATAGAAACTGGGTCTAGTCTTTCTTTCATACTTAACGGATCAGGTACATCTAAAAAGTACATTTTTTCTTCTACAACTTCTTTACTTACAGGATGTACAGAACCTCCCCCAGGAACTAACACATCTTTTGAAAATGAACCATCTGTCATAATGTAGGAACCTAGTATACGAGACTTGGTAGCATTTCTTGTAACTAACGCTGCAGCACCACCATCCGCAAAATTAAACATAAATCTTGATCTAGGATTATCGTAATTTATCAATCCTGATTCCTTAGATCCTCCTACAAGTAAAATTTTTTGTATACTTTCATCTGAAACAAGCATATCCTTAGCAACTTTTAGAGCAATCGGGAAACAAGAACTAACATTCATTAGTTCAAATGCGTATGCATTAGTAGTTTCTAATTCATATTGAATTTTTGAAGATGCTGTCCATACTTGGTAATCTTTATAAGGACTACCAAAGTAAATGACTACATCGATACATTTAGGATCCACATTCTTTAAAATATTCTTTGCTGCATTTACTGCTAAATCAGAGGCGTGCATTGTTTGAGAGGCTACTCTTTTTTCAATTAAGCCAAACTTTTCAATTATCACTTTTTCCGGAATGCCTGTTAATCCCTCTAATTCCCTTGCACTTACAACTGTTTCTGGTTCAAAAATACTTGTATGTTCTACCCCGATCATGTTAATTCCACCTTTTCAATTTGTAGTTGCATGACTTTTTTATCTAATTTTCCTGTCGCATTTTTCGGTAGATCTTCTAGGAATACAACTTTTTTTGGAACTTTATATTTTGCAAGTTTACTAGCACAGTAATTTTGAATATCAATCTCTGATAATTGATGTCCTGCCTTTAGTGAAATCATGGCAACCGGTACTTCTCCCCATTTTTCGTCCTGAATGCCGATGACGGCCACTTCATTAATTTCTTTCATTTCCCCTATAATTTGCTCTACTTCCAATGGGTAAATATTTTCTCCACCCGAAATAATCATGTCTTTTTTTCTTCCCGCGATATAGATAAATCCTTCATCATCTTTATATGCGAGATCACCTGTATAAAACCAACCATTTTTGATCGATTCTGCTGTTTTGTCTGGTAATCCCCAATATTCTTTAAATACATTTTTACCTTTGATGATTAACTCACCAACATCCCCTTGCTTAACGGAGTTGCCATGATCATCGATAAGGTCAATTTCACAAAACATTACTGGTTTGCCAATGGAACCTATTTTTCTCTTATAATCTTCTTTTGAAAGCATAAACACTGTCGGAGATGTTTCTGTCATTCCAAATCCCTGGTATAACGGCAATCCCTGTTCATGATAAGCATGTAATAATTCAACTGGACATGGTGCGCCACCACTACAGAACACTCTTAACGATGTAAAATCCGTCTTTTTGAATGTTTCTTCAGTTATTAATGCATTATATATAGTTGGAACTCCCATCATCACAGTTACTTTTAAATCCTCAATTAGCTTTAATACTTGTTTCGGTTGGAATTTTCCAGGAATGATAACGCTTCCACCAGCAAGGAAAGTAGGAAAAGCAAATAATCCAATACCTCCTATATGAAATAGTGGCAAAATGACAAGACATCTATCGGAAGATGTTAAGTCTAAGGCATACTGGTTATTTAGAGCATTCCAAAACATATTTTCTTGTGTAAGTACAGCACCTTTTGGTTTACCTGTAGTGCCTGAAGTATAACAAATAATATAAGGATCCTCTGAACTATTAATTTCAAAATCTACCTCTACTTTTTTTGTAGAGAATGATGAAAAACCACCCTCAAATATTTGTGAATTTTCAAAATGAACAAGATCGTTTAATTGTTTATATAATGCTTCTTGTTCTTTTTCGTAAATAATCGCCTTAGCACCACTATCTTGAATTTGATAAGCTAGTTCTGATGCACTTAAGCGGATATTTAACGGAACAGCTATTAAACCTAACTGAGCAATTGCAAAGTATGTAATAAAATACTCTGCTCGATTTTGCGATAGTATCGCAATGCGATCACCTTTTTTAAGTTGCATGACGTGATCCAAAAAACTAGATACTCGCTCAATTTCTAGTAATAACTCTTGATACGTGAATTTTTTATTCTCCCCTATTAGAGCAACCCTATCAGGTGTAATATAAGCTCTTTTACGAATCCAATACGTAATGCTTGTATCCACTCTCTAACCCCCCGAATTAATCTATGCGAACTACTATTAAATCTACTTCTTTTCCCTAAACTAAAAATGACTTATCAAAGCTGACAAGTCATTCTTAGTTGGAAGTAGTTTATTTTGCTAATGCAAGTTTGATATGTGCCAAATGATGTTCTTCATGCCATCTTAGTTTGGCAAGCTTACTTGCTACTGTTATTTCACCATTTGTCTGATGTGTAAATACTCGTTTTAACTGATCTTCAGTTAGGCTTTGTCCTAAATAAACGATTCGTGCATTAATTCCCTCTAACATTTTAATAGAAACTTCTGCAGGTAGTTTTGTATCTGGTTGAATCGCCCACTTTTCCTCATCAAATGGTGGTATCGATGGATTTTCATCTGTTAAAGCTAGTTTTAGACGTTGATACATATTCAGTTGAGAATCTGCAATGTGATGAACAAGTTGAAGAACTGTCCAAGCACCTTCTCGATATGTTTTACTAAAATCTTCTTCATTTATAGAACCGACCGTTTCACTTAATCGAGTAGAATAAGTTTCAATATCTTTTAACCATTCTTGAACATTCTCTAGTGTTACATTTTCTGGAACCTCTAACGGTCCAATTGGAAATCTAACATCCATTTTTATAACCTCCTTCATAGTTGTATATTATAAATGTTGTTTAACATTATTGATTTTATTTATCTGTTCAAAGTGATGTAAATCATGCTCTTTGAAACCATCAAGATATTCATAAAGCGTAATAGTACGATCACCTAACGATTTCTCTTTATCCCATAATTCGTCATCAATGTTATTAATGGCTATAATAAGATTTCTTCTGACGTTGATAAAGTTTGCAATAGTATCCTCTTTACTACTATTTCTGCTAATTTCAGCAGATTGACGATTTAACTCATCTACATCTGGTCCCTTTGGCAATGTTGTCTCATTGAAAAAACGGCAGACGGTCATTTAATACAAATTCATCCCATGGTGTAAGATGACCGAATACTTCAGCAATAGTCCACTTATCTTTTGCAATTGGTGTTCTCCATTGTTCTTCTGATACTCGTCCTAATTTTTTTGCAAAATCAATAGAGTCTTCAAGATGGATTAATAGCTCCTCTTTGTTTTTATGCAAAATATTCAGCTCCTAAAAGTATTCTTACATTTCATATATGTATTTCTAGATAGTTCCAAAAATTCCTTCTATATATTAATTTTACCTGAATTATTCATAAAAAATCTTTGATAACCAAATAATGCTTATCTATCAAGGTATTGAGCTAAATGGTCCATGCATCAAATAAATGAAAAAAGAATCCATTTCTGATATGGTTAAAGCAACGATGAAATAACCACAGA
>NZ_JBMIRP010000047.1:0-5662 GCF_049202975.1 Ureibacillus sp. MALMAid1270
TGAAAATATTTTGATAATTAATTTCCAGTTTTAAAAAAATGAACATTAAAAAATCCCACCTAAAATAGGAGGGATGAAATAAATTGGTTTGAGGAAAATCCTTGAACCACAAAGCTCGGCGAATGCCGAGAGTCTATCTAATAAAAAGGAGGAGTTTCAGATGGACATCTTTGATTTTCGCTGGGACATAATCTGGAACTACCGAGAACTATTTCTACGTGGTATCTGGATTACAATATTACTAACAATTAGTGGTTATATTGGTGGTATCATATTTGGTATTTTACTTGGCTTAGGTCAAACTACAAAAAAGAAATTGATTTATTGGCCAAGTAAAATTTATGTGGACCTTTTCCGCGGAACGCCAATGCTTGTACAAATCTTAATCATTGATTTAGCTGTTATTCCGACAGTATTTGGTCAATCCTTTGGTCCTATTGTGTCGGGGATTACAGCGTTAGTGTTAAACAGTGCTGCATATAATGCTGAAATTATCCGTGCTGGTATTCAATCGATCGATAAAGGGCAAATGGAAGCTGCACGTTCACTTGGGTTAACAAAATGGCAAGCAATGCGAAAAGTTATTTTACCGCAAGCGTTCCGTCGCATGATTCCGCCTTTAGGAAATGAATTTATTGCGCTATTAAAAGATTCTTCCCTAGTAACAGTTATTGCTGCAAACGATATTCTATATGCCGCAAAAGTTGTAACAGGTGCATACTATATCTTCTGGGAACCATACTTAGTAGCAGCACTTCTATACTTAATCTTAACTTATATCGTAACAAAAGTTATTGCATTTATTGAAAAACGATTTAGCGTAGATTACAATCCGCGAAAAGCTAAAGAAGGGCGGGTTGCAAGATGATAAAAGTTGAAAACCTACACAAAACTTTTGGGAAACTAGAAGTACTTAAAGGCATCAACTGTGAAATAGCAGAACAAGAAGTAGTTTGTGTAATCGGTCCTTCTGGTTCTGGTAAAAGTACATTTTTAAGATGTATCAATTTACTTGAAGAGATTACAAATGGTGCTGTTTATATTGGCGGAGCACAGGTAAACGATCCGAAAACGAATATTAATGATATTCGTACGGAAGTTGGAATGGTATTCCAGCAGTTTAATCTGTTCCCGCATATGTCGGTCATCGATAATATTACAATGGCACCGATGTTAATCCGTAAAATGGATAAAAAAGCTGCTGATGAACTTGCTTTAGAGTTATTAGATAAAGTTGGACTTCGCGAAAAAGCTGATAACTATCCGCAACAATTATCAGGTGGTCAGCAGCAACGTGTTGCTATTGCACGTGCGTTAGCGATGAAGCCGAAAGTCATGCTATTTGATGAACCAACTTCTGCTCTTGACCCAGAAATGGTTCAGGAAGTTCTAGATGTTATGAAACAATTAGCAAAAGAAGGTATGACGATGATCGTCGTAACTCACGAAATGGGCTTCGCCCGCGAAGTAGCAGACAGAGTCATTTTCATGGATGGCGGCTACATTGTGGAAGAAGGCTTACCAAGCGAATTATTCACTAACCCAAAAAACGATCGTACAAAAGCGTTTTTAGGGAAAGTATTATAATTGAATTAATGAATGAAATGAAATGAAATGAAATCCCATTCGATGCATACGTTCGTGTGTATTGGATGGGGTTTTTTCTGTTCCAAAAGAGAATGAAAATAATGGTAATTAATGGGGGTTGCAGCGAAGTGTCACTCATGTGGATGAAGGACAAAAGACAGCGGAAATCATGGAGAAGTGTCCTTCATAAGATCGATGAAGGACAAAAGGCAGCGGAAATCATGAAGAACTGTCCTTCATAAGATCGATGAAGAAAAAAAGTAGCGGAAATCATAAAGAAGTGTCCTTCATAAGGTCAATGAAGTACGAAAGGAAGCCAAAATCATATCCAAGTGTCCTTCATCTATCAATGATTAAGACCACCTTTCACGTGAAAGGTGGTCTCTTCATCAAATTAATTAGCTAGGCATATCCTGTGCTTTATCAGCTTGTCCATACATGTTTAACATCACTTGCATGTCGGCTTGAGAAAGCTGAGGAATTTGGTAATAGCCTTTTTTGTTTTGGTACAGTGATAACTCGTATGCCATTTCAATGCAGTTTGGAATAGAGTCTTGTAATACACGGCGTACAACAGGGTTAGTTGATTCTAAGGCAGCAGTTGCTTTACCAGTAGCACCCATTTTGTGGCAATTTAATAAGAAACCTGAAATAATTCCGTCGTTTATTTCATTTGGTGATTGCATTGGTTTCTTAGGTTGGCCAGGTGTTAAGCCGTATTTAGAGTCGTTACCCATTTGCATTTTGTATGAACGTGTTGGATGACTTGGATCTTGTCCAGTTTTAAAACATTCTACAGTAATGTTGTATTCATCCAGCATAAATGCATATTGTCGGTCTAAAATATTTAGAAGTTCTTGGTCTTGAACATGAGGACGGAAGAAGATAAATGTATTCAATGCGCCAATTGAAGCACTAAGTACTTCATGAACATCTAACACCTCGTGTGCACCGTGATTCATTGAAAGTGGCATATTTGTTTGCATTGATTGTGATTGATCCATGAAATTATTGGTCATTTTTTATCCTCCTTAAATGATGTAAGATCGTACGAAAATTAGTTTGTGTAGCTTATTTTTGATTATTCAACATTTCTGATACAATATATGGTAAGAAAACAGGAGGTATAAGAATGTCGGTTAAATTTTACAGTCGACCCAATTGTTCATTGTGTGAAGAAGGATTAGCAACTTTAAAATTAGTTCAAGAAGACATACCTTTTCAAATTGAAGTCATTAACATTGAAGACTCCGACGAACTGCATGAAAAGTATATGTTGATGATTCCTGTTGTTGAAAAAGACGGAAAAGTAATCCAGTCCGGCATTATTGATTACGTCACATTGTTAGATGAATTAAGTTCATAGATGAAATGAACAGGAATTTACCATAAAACAATGGTTAATATTTTTCTTAAAAGGCAAAAATAAAATTGATATGAAAAAAATGCATTATTGGAGGAAATTCGTATGACTATAAAAATTGCGATTAATGGATTTGGGCGAATTGGAAGATTAGTGTTTCGTGAAGCAATGTTAAATGAACAATTTGAAGTGGTTGCTGTAAATGATTTAACGGACGCACACCAATTAGCGCATTTATTAAAATATGACTCAATTCACGGAATTTATGATGCAAATGTCGAATCTGATGATGATGCTTTTATCGTTAATGGAAATCGAGTTCGTGTATTTTCTGAAAAAGATCCATCCAAGCTACCTTGGGGCGAATTAGATATTGATGTTGTTATTGAATCAACAGGCCGATTCAGATCAATGGAAGAAGTATCTAAGCACGTTCAAGCAGGTGCGAAGAAAGCTATTCTTTCGGCTCCTTCAAAAGGTGAAATGCCAACTTACGTAATGGGCGTAAACCATACAAACTATTCTAGAACAGAAGATGTTATTTCAAACGCTTCTTGTACAACGAACTGTTTAGCTCCAGTAGCAATGGTATTAGATCAAAAATTCGGCATTAAACGCGGTCTTATGACGACAATTCATTCTTATACAAACGACCAACGTATTTTAGACTTCCCGCATAGCGACCCAAGAAGAGCTCGTGCTGGTGCAGTTTCAATGATTCCAACAACAACTGGTGCAGCGATTGCGGTAGCAAAAGTTTTACCCCATCTAAAAGGGAAATTAGATGGTTTCTCTATGCGTGTTCCAACACCAAATGTATCATGTGTTGACTTTGTTGCGGAACTAAATACAAAAGTTACAATCGAGGAAGTAAATGAAGCATTAAAAGAAGCAGCTGAAGGTGAGCTTAAAGGTATTTTAGGTTATAACGAATTACCATTAGTTTCAATTGACTATAATGGAAATTCAAACTCTTCAACTGTTGACGGCCTTTCAACAATGGTATTAGAAGATAATATGATCAAAGTCTTAGCTTGGTATGACAATGAAATTGGCTATTCTAGCCGTTTAATTGACCTAGCGCTTTATATGGCAGAGCAAGGCTTCTAATTTAAATGTGTTATACTGATTCATTTTATTCGAATTTGAATTAAGTGTTGTAATGTCTGCAATTGATGTCGTATACACGCCAAGGTAGATTTGAACAACATTCGAAAAAGTGTAACATATTCAGCCTTAAATTATACATTAAGTATAGCCTTTATAGATATTTCCATTTATAATTATGGAGGGTAAAAGGAGCGGTGGCTTACCCATCGCTCTTTCAATTTAAAAAACACGAAATAAAGTAAAAACAACAACACCAGTGTTACGGTAATAGGAGGATTTTCTTCATGTTTTCAAAGAAGACGATGAATGACGTTGATGTAAAAGGAAAGCGCGTATTTGTTCGTGTCGATTTTAATGTACCAATGGAAGATGGCAACATTACAGACGATACTCGAATTCGTGCGGCGATTCCAACAATCGAAAACTTAATCGGTAGAGGAGCTAAAGTAATTCTTGCTTCACACTTAGGAAGACCAAAAGGTGAAGTAAATGAAGACATGCGCCTTACAGCTGTTGGAAAACGCTTAGCTGAACTTTTAAATCAACCAGTGAAAAAATTAGATGAATCCATTGGCGAGCAAGTGGAAAACACAATTGCTTCAATGCAAGAAGGAGAAGTCGTTCTTCTTGAAAATGTTCGTTTCCATAAAGGTGAAGAAAAGAATGATGAAGAACTTGCAAAACAATTTGCTGGATTAGCTGATATTTACGTAAACGATGCATTTGGTGCCGCTCACCGTGCTCATGCTACAACTGAAGGAATTGCAAAACATATTCCAGCAGTATCTGGTTTATTAATGGAAAAAGAATTAGATGTACTTGGAAAAGCATTATCTAATCCAGAAAGACCATTTACTGCAATCATCGGTGGAGCAAAAGTAAAAGATAAAATCGGCGTAATTGAAAATCTGCTTGATAAAGTAGATCATTTATTAATCGGTGGTGGCCTTTCTTACACATTTACGAAAGCAGAAGGCTACTCAATCGGGAAATCTTTAGTTGAAGAAGATAAAATTGAATTAGCAAAAGGTTTTATCGAAAAAGCGAAAGAAAAAGGCGTTCAGCTTCATTTACCAATCGATGCAGTTGTGGCAAATGAATTCTCAAAAGATGCTGAAACAAAAACAGTGGATATCGATAGCATTCCAGAAGACTGGATGGGACTTGATATCGGACCGAAAACAGCGGCTAAATATGCTGACATTATTAAAGACTCTAAGTTAATTATTTGGAATGGACCAATGGGCGTATTCGAAATGGATCCATTTGCAAATGGAACAAAAGCAGTTGCAGAAGCAATGGCTGAAACTTCTGGATATACAGTTATCGGTGGTGGAGATTCAGCAGCGGCAGTTGAAAAATTCGGTGTAGCAGAAAAAATGGACCATGTTTCAACTGGTGGCGGTGCGAGTCTTGAGTTAATGGAAGGAAAAGAACTTCCAGGAATCGTCGCTTTAAATGATATAGAGTCTCGGAATAAATAACAATTTTTCTGGGTGAAATGAACCAAAATTACTGGAAATTGGATTGGAATGGCCTGCACACTCATTATTTTCATTGTATTTTCAAAAATGTCCATGACAAAGAAACCTATTGCCATTA
>NZ_JBMIRP010000048.1:0-5294 GCF_049202975.1 Ureibacillus sp. MALMAid1270
CCGAAGGAAGGACTTTCACCTTCTAGATGATGAACCTTCTGGGATTCGGGAGTTGTTATTACCGCGGTAACATCCTCCAACCTTTAACAGTTCATCCTGTGCAGTAGTTGCACATGGTGCGACTGCCCGTCGCACAAAAAAGCCGGAAGCAATATGCCCCCGACTTAAATTATTTATTTTATTATTCTTCGTCCATAAATGGATATGAAACGTCTGTTGTTGGTGCGAAGTTTTCTTTGATAACGCGTGGAGTTGTCCAACGAATCATGTTGAAGACAGATCCAGCTTTATCGTTTGTACCTGAACCACGAGAACCACCAAATGGTTGTTGGTTGATCATCGCGCCAGTTGGTTTGTCGTTAATATAGAAGTTACCAGCTGCGCCTGATAAGCGGTTTTCTAAGTATGCGATAGCTTGGCGATCTTGAGCAAAGATTGAACCTGTTAATGCATACATAGAAGCTGTATCAACTGCTGTTAATGTTTCATCTAATTTTTCATTTTCGTAAACATAAATCGTTAATACTGGTCCAAAGATTTCTTCAGTCATTGTTTTGAAGTTTGGATTTGTAGTCACGATAATTGTTGGATTAATAAAGTATCCAACTGAATCATCATAAGTTCCACCAGCGATGATTTGTGCTTCTTCTGAATCTTTTGCGTATTCAATGTAGCTTACAATTGAATCAAATGCTGGTTTGTCGATTACCGCACCCATGAAATTACGGAAATCACGCACGTCACCAACTTTAATTTTTGCTACTTCTTCAACTAGACCGTCTTTTACAGTTTCCCATAGACTTGCTGGGATGTAAGCACGGGAAGCTGCAGAACATTTTTGACCTTGGTATTCAAATGCACCACGAACAAGAGCAGCTACAACTTTGTCTGCTTGAGCTGATTCGTGAGCGAATACGAAGTCTTTACCACCAGTTTCACCGACTAAACGTGGGTAAGATTTGTAGTTTGCAATGTTTTCACCTACAGTTTTCCAAATTGTTTGGAATGTAGCTGTAGAACCAGTGAAGTGGAATCCAGACATACGTGGGTCTGTTAACACGATTTCTGATACTTGAGAACCACGAGATGGTACAAAATTAATAACACCTTTTGGTAATCCAGCTTCTTCTAAAATACGCATGAAGTAGTAGTTAGCTAGAATTGAAGTTGATGCTGGTTTCCAAACAACTACGTTCCCCATCATAGCAGGAGCTGCTGGTAAGTTACCACCAATTGCAGTGAAGTTGAATGGTGAAATCGCTAATACGAAACCATCTAATGGACGGTAATCAGTACGGTTCCAAACATTTTTCATGCTATCTGGTTGAATTTGATACACTTGGTTCGCATAATCAACACCGAAACGTAAGAAGTCTGCTAATTCTTGAGCAGAGTCAATTTCAGCTTGAATCGCAGTTTTTGATTGACCAAGCATAGTTGCTGCATTCATAACATCACGGTATGGACCTGAAATTAAGTCCGCAGCTTTTAAGAAGATCGCTGCACGGTGTTCCCATGCCATATTTGCCCATGCTTCTTTAGCAGCCATTGCTGCTTCCACTGCATCGCGTAACTCTTTTTCACCAGCTTCTGAATAATTAGCTAAAACATGTTGGTGATTATGTGGCATAACCACTTGTTTTACTTTATCTGTTGTTATATTTTGACCATTTATAATAACAGGGATTTCTACTACAGTATTTGATTGACGCTCTAATTCTGCTTTTAATGTTGCTCTCTCTTTCGTACCTGGAGCATAAGTATTACCTGGCTCATTTTTAGGAGTTGGGATTTTGAAAATTCCATTGCTCATGATTTCACGTTCCTTCCTACTATTTTAATACCCTATCAATATAACATAGACCCCTTCGTCTATACTATAAATTATATCATTTTATTCTCGTAATTTTTTGATAGTTGCTGGTTGGAGTGACAGGAATTGGTTTTGATTTGAGGTTTGTGGATCTTGTGGAGATGAGTTTTGGTTGGGGAAATAAATTGTGTGGGGAGAATGAAGTTTGGGGTTTCTGGAGTTGAAGGGCGGGATGGCGAATAAGTTTGTGGTTCAGGCGAATTTCTGGTGTGGATTGGCGAATAAATTAGGGAATCTGGCAAATATTAGCCTCGAATTGGCGAATTACTCCTGGAATCTGGCGAATATCTGCCGCAAATTGGCTAATAACTTCTGGAAATTGGCGAATTAGATTTAGGATTTCTAATATTTGTGTTGTTGGTTTGATAACTCCTCAGTTTTGGCAAATATCTACCTCAAATTTGCCAAAACTTTTGAACAATATTCTAAATACACTGGTGATCCATAAAAAGTTCTAATAACTTTCCAGGATTGTCTAATATCTCAACAGATTTGTCTATTATCAGCCCTGATTTGTCTATTATCCTACCCTACTTTTCCAGTCTGTCTATTATCCGAGGCAATCCGTCTATTATCAGCCCAGCATTGTCTATTATCCCACAGCCCTTTCCCCAACTGTCTAATAAACAGCCCAGATTGTCTATTATCCGAAGCTATCTGTCTATTATCACCCCAAGTTTGTCTATTATTTCGCACCTCAACTTCCCATTCCCATCCCCGCCTCCTCACCCGAAATCCACGATCCCCCCGCACTCTGGAACCCACACCTCTCAAAAAAAACACCCACCCCACACGGTTAACCGTCAACCGTGCGAGATGGGTGATTTCAATTTATTGATCATTTTTAATTTTCGGTGTTGGTTGTTGTTGGTAGACTCTTGAGAATGGTGGGACGGATTCTGTTAGCCAGATGTTACCGCCAATAACTGAGTCGTGGCCAATTTTTGTGTCGCCGCCAAGTATGGTTGCACCTGCATAAATGACTACGTTGTCTTCAATGTCAGGGTGGCGTTTGATACCTTTAATAGGGTTGCCGTGTTCATCAAGAGGGAAGCTTTTCGCCCCAAGTGTAACACCTTGGTAAATTTTTACGTTTTTACCGATTGTACATGTTTCACCAATGACAACGCCCGTACCGTGGTCAATGAAGAAATAATCACCGATTGTTGCTCCAGGGTGAATGTCAATTCCAGTTTGGCTGTGCGCGTATTCGGACATGATTCTTGGAATAATTGGTACCCCTGATTTATAAAGTTCGTGAGCAATTCTATGTATCGTAATAGCTATAATCGATGGATAGCTAAATAGAATCTCTTCAGTTGATGTTGTTGCAGGATCCCCATTATACGCCGCTTGTATGTCAGTTTGAATCGTTCTACGAATTTCTGGGAATTTATTGATTAAATCAATTACAATTTGATCCACATCCGGTTTTTCTTCGGAAGATTGCACCTGTTCCCCATTTGCGAAAACCTTCTCGAGTAAATCCCTTAAGTCCAAAGCAGATGCTCTTAATTTATTGCCAATTGAAATGTTAATTTTCCCGTCGAATGTTGAGCGCTTTTCACATAAGCAAGGGAAAAGAGCATTTCGGAAATTTGTAAGAATTTTATATACTTTTTCTTGACCTTCAAATCCGATTGTTTTTTCAATTGAAAAATATTCTTTATGAACGTCCACTAGCGAATTTGCAACAGTTTGGATGTCATTTGATAGCCAATCGTTTAATTTCATCGTCCATTTCACCTCGTCAACTATTTTACTAAATATACCAATCTATGTATATGTCTGTTTGCCTGAAAAAGCACTTATGAATCTCATGGTGTAGACATAATAAAAACAAACTCATATTAGTAGATTATTATACTACTAATCACTTCATTTTGCTAAAGAAAATGATTCATTTATAGGTTGGAGAAATAAATCTAATTTTTAAATCTTCTGAAAATCATTTTTACCATAAATTTGCTATACTTAAATTGGTGAAGATTCTATTTTCATTTTATTATACTAAAATATTGTCAAAACTAACTAGACATGTGTTAAAGGAGTGATCTAGCAATGCCGCAAGAAAAAGAAGTGTTTGACATTACGATAATTGGTGGAGGGCCGATCGGGTTATTTACCGCTTTTTATGCTGGGATGAGGCAATGTTCAGTGAAAATTATTGAAAGCCTTCCGCAGCTTGGTGGTCAATTAACAGCTTTGTACCCGGAAAAATTTATATATGATATTCCCGCTTTTCCAAAAGTTCGAGCTCAAGTTGTAGTCGATCATTTAACAGAACAAATGAAACAATTTGAACAAACAATTAGTCTTAACCAAGCCGTTGAAACAGTGGAAAAATTAGAGGATGGCACTTTTAAATTAACAACAAATGTAGAAGAACACTACACAAAAACCATTATTATCACATCAGGTAATGGCGCTTTCCAACCGAGGAAATTACAAATTGATGGAGCAGATCGTTTCGAAAACTCAAACATTCATTATTTTATAAAGGATCTGAAGCAATTTGAAGGAAAACGCGTTTGCGTACTTGGAGGTGGTGATTCTGCGGTAGATTGGGCTTTAATGTTAGAGCGAATTGCAGAACATGTTTCTTTAGTCCATCGAAGAGACTCCTTCCGCGCACATGAAAACAGTGTTGAAAATTTAAAACAATCAAAAGTTCAAGTACTGACACCTTATGTACCGGTTGATGTTGAAGGTAATGATCGAATTAAAAAAATCGTACTTGAAGAAGTGAAAACGAATGAAAAGATCACGTTAGATGTTGATGAAGTCATTGTAAATTATGGATTCCTTTCTTCGCTCGGACCTATTAAAAATTGGGGATTAGAGTTAGAGAAAAACTCCATCATCGTTAACAGCAAAATGGAAACAAATATTCCTGGTATCTTTGCAGCTGGAGATATATGTACGTATGATGGTAAAACAAAATTAATCGTCACTGGCTTTGGAGAAGCTCCGATTGCTGTCAGTAGCGCAAAAATGCATTTCGACCCAACAGCGAAACGACACACCATTCATAGTACGAGTTTAATGGAAGATTTGAAGAAGTAAAGAAGCTGGGACATTGGGGACAGTTTTTCTGTCCCATTCGCACATCAATGCACACCTGAATTTTCAGGTGTGCTTTTTAAAAATATTAAAATATCAGTGGGACATATTTACTGTCCCCAATGTCCTGGCTTTTGGTGGGACACATTTACTGTCCGAAGGCACTGAAAAACATCACCTAAATAATGGTAGATAATTATGTAGTCTATTAAAAGACAAAAAACCCCCAACATTTGGTATAATGGAATTAACTAGAAACCAAACCAAACTGGGGGTAATTTTATGCTTAAAGAAAAAGATAATCAATTAAGCATCTATTCAATATTATACAATAGAATACCAGAAAACCATATGTTAA
>NZ_JBMIRP010000049.1:0-8529 GCF_049202975.1 Ureibacillus sp. MALMAid1270
TCACAAGTTTATGATGAATTTTATAGGAATCTCTTATTCGTTCATGTGGTAATGGGGATAAGAGATTTCTTTCATTTTTTAGAGCTAGGATTGGAATTTTCCCTGTTCCTTGATGGTAACTGTTGTTGATCCGATCGCAAACCTTAACTGATAGTTATTTTTGCATTTTCTTCATTTATCCTTTTTTGTGATTACAATTAACTACTACTTTTGTATATTTGATTTTTCAGTAAATTGTTGTATCATTTTCTTACAACCTTTTTTTAATTGGTAGAGAAAGGAACTATTAAATTATGAATAAAAGAAAGCTACTTTCATTAGGAACAATCGCAATTTTATTAATCATTGCTCTAACATACTTTTTTATAAAAGGGCAACAATCTCAAACCTTTGCTGAGGCTAATCGTGTTTTCCCCCCTTATGACCAATATATCATGGACGAATTACATATCTATTCAGAAGAAAATAACGCTATGATTCCAGTGGAAATAAGCTCTGATGATATGAAAATACTTACTGAAATAATGAACACAACGGAAGTGAGTGGGGATAACATCAAAGAACCTTTCTCTAAAACACTTATCGTTGAACAAAAATTTCGCGATATTGCTGGCGGAAACTTAAATTTCACTTTGTACCGTTTTAATAATCATTTTTACGTTGCTATACCTGTTGACATTCACACAAATGAAATCGAATGGTATCAACTGAAAAGCACAGACCTACCTGAATTCTACTTGAAACTATTAGAAAAAACCCCTCAAAAATAGAGGGGTTTTTGTCATTATGCCATAAGTTTTTGACCTGTTGGCGTATAATAACCTGTAATAGTTCTACCGACTGGAATGTCAACATAACTTCCATCATTAGTACTAATTCGTTTAACAATCATTCTAATCTCCCATTTCGGGTAAATACTTCGTTCAATGTCACGCGATAAATTGTTAAACATCTCTGCCGCGTGCTTACAGTAACCTGCAACCGTAGTCTTTTTCGATGGAACAAATCCATTAAGAACGCCCACAATAGTTCCAGCCATAGATACTACTGGGTCATAATGCATGTCTGCATACTGTACAAGGTTATTCGCTCCAGTTTTAAATTGGCTCTCCGTAATTTTGCCTTCAATGTAATCTTTTAATTCAAAATAAAAATACGCCTTATGCAACGCAGAATTAGCATTAATATCAATTGTTAGGTAATGTTCGCCTTCATTTAAAATATAATTTACCATTGTTTCTCCCTCCCCTTTTTTAAAACGTTATTGTAATTCCTTGTGAATTAGTTTTAGAAATTACATAACCTTTACCTCTAATAGCTTGAACGTATCCTCCAGCTTGAGTATCGGTAACTCTAACCATCGGTACACTAAGTTTCATTGAAACGAAATTTGAATCCCATTGTTGTACCTGTGTTTTAAAGAATTGATACCCATCATTAAGTTCTGTTAAAAATTCACTCTTTCGTGTCTCTGCTGCTTCCTCTGCATACCCACCTAATGTTGAGATTAAAGCCGGTATTCCTAATGTCCCTTTAAAAAGAGTTGCAAGAGTTGGAAGAGCATTTAATAATCTAATAACTTCTGCCTCATTATTCCCTGAATCTACCGCTAGCCATATTTCCATTTGTGCTCGTTGGTAATCTTTTAATTGTTGTAAACTTGTAATATTCAACACCGCATCACTTACTGTTGTTGATGTGTATCGACGTGCCATTTTATTTCCCCCTTTTGTTTTTTTGTTAGCTGCTAACGATATTAAAAGGGCAATTCATTTCTCTTTTTACAACCTTTTAAAAAAACTTTTTTTCAAAAAAGGGTTTTTCGTTTTCTTTACACATTAAAGATTACGGAGGTGAGAGAATGGAATTCCAATACAAAAACAACGGCAAAGAATTCAGTCTTAAAATTTCAGTTAGGTTTCTGGTAACATCATTCACAATCGCATCAATTACACTTACTCTTTTCAGTCAAATGAACTAAACAACAAAAATACATAACAAAAAAAGAGTTTCTACCCATCGAGGTTGGAACTCTTTTTTAAAAAGGTATTATTTATGGAAAAATGATTGAATATGCAGCAATTTCACATAATCGTTTATATGTTACCCCTAGCAATAAACGAGTTTCATTTAATTGTTGTTTTAATTCCTTCGGAACATGAATACCCGTATCTTTAACCTTTCCATGATTTTCAAGAATCTGGATTTTACCGTAGTTTTCATCTGTTGTGCTCAAAACGAAATCAAAAGGACTTCACTATTTGATTTCCGTTTTTTCATACAGATGTTGTCGTAAATCTTCTCTATGCTGAGGGCTAGTCTGTAACAAAGCATATTCAATTACAGGTTGTATTATTTGTATAATTGCATTTTTTTCTTTTGTCCCTAATCCATTTTTACCTTGAACTTTATACACCATTTTACCACCAACCTTACTTTAACTTCTGTTCTGTTACTTGTTGTTCCTACTTCATTTAATTTTGCTAACATTTTCCGAAAGATCATCAATTGATTCTCTCAGCTTGTCTATTTTTCCCTCAAATCGAACTAATAAATAAATTGTAATCGCTACTGGAAAACCAAAATTACCTACGATTTGCACCCACTCAAGCCCCTCTATCACTCTTCATCACCGCCTTTAATTTATTAATAGCTGCTCTATGCACCTTAGAAATCGCTTGTTGAGTTACATTCAATTGACTCGCTGCTTCTTTTTCACTTACCCCCTCTAGATACAACAGATATAATACTCTCCTTTGTTTATGGGTGAGGTTAATGATCGCTTGATACAACTTATCATCTACAAACAATTCCTCTAATTTTGTATCCCACATTTCCTCGTAAGTGCGAATAGTGCCTTTATCCACTAAAAAATCCCCTAAAGTAACACCATCTTCAAGCTGTTTATCTATTGATATATTTAGCTTTTCTTTACTTCTAATTTTTTGGTCAAATCTTTTAGCTTCAAAATGAATAGCCTTCTTCAAATAAGCCCTAATCATCAGTTGCTTTTCAAATACTTTATAAGCTTCATTAAGCTCATTAGCATTTTCTTCACTAGGTTCAGAAAGGGATTTTAGATAAATTACGTTATTTTCTTCATCCTCTAAAAATTTAGCAAAATTATGACTTTCTACGATACTTTTGTTAATTTTCATTCATTAATCCCCTCTTTTTCTACAGAAACTAGGAACGTATGTTCTTATTTGTTTCAAAAAAAACGCCTTTCCATATATAAGGTAATTTTAAGTAACTTTTTACAACCCTTTTTCCAATTTTAATTTACTTTTCTAATTTAAAATAGTCTTGTAAACATATTATATTTATATTTCAGAAATAAAAACGAGCAACCAGATTGATTAGCACTTTAAATTCGGCAATTTCCTGAAACGCAACTATGACAAGCTACACGAAAATTTCATGAAGCCCTATAAAAAGAGTAACCGCTAAAAAATTAGCAGTTACTCCTATTCATACGATCCGCTGGTTGCTTCCGTATTTACCATTGTCGTGCTGGTTACTGTCGTTTTCATTGCGATTTTAGAGAAAATCTATGGTGTTGGTAAACTTTATAGTAATCATTAATAATTTCACTACCACTTCAAAAAGTACTAGATTAAAGGCTTTTTTGAAGTGGTTTTTTTATGAAAACCTAAATATAGAGTACAATGAGGAAATAGAAGAATTCATCTAATTATAAATTTTATGTATTTGTCATAAGAGAAATCATATCTATATAGAAGGGGCTTGTTTTATGAGATTAACCGATATAACAATTCGCCATTTGAAAATGCAGTTAAAACATCCATTCACAACTAGTTTTGGGTCGTTTAAAGACAAAGAATTTTTATTGCTCGAAGCAAAAGATGAAAAAGGAACAGTCGGATGGGGTGAATGTGTCGCTTTTGATACACCGTGGTATACCGAAGAGACTGTCAAAACATGCTGGCACATGTTAGAGGATTTCTTAATTCCATTAATACTACATAAAGAAATTTCTCACCCAGATGAAGTAAGTGAAATATTTAAAAGCATACGTAAAAATAACATGGCAAAAGCTACAATTGAAGGTGCCTTATGGGATATTTATGCACAACAAACAAACCAATCTTTAGCCGAAGCACTCGGTGGAAAAAAGGACAAGATTGAAGTTGGTATTAGTATTGGTATTCAAGATTCCATTGAAAAACAACTAGCCGTTGTTGACCAATCCATTAATAATGGATACAAGCGAATTAAGGTGAAAATTAAGCCAGGTTGGGATGTAGGGTTAATTCGAATATTGAGAGAGCATTTCCCAGATGTGCCACTAATGGCCGATGCCAATTCAGCGTATACATTGGATGATATTGATGTGTTAAAGCAACTAGATGAATATCATTTAATGATGATTGAACAACCACTAGCTTCTGATGATATTATCGATCACGCTAAATTACAAAAACATATAAAAACTCCAATATGCTTAGATGAAAGTATTACTTCTTTAGAGGACGTTACAAAGGCGATCGAGCTAGGTAGTTGTGGAGTGATCAATGTAAAAATTGGACGAGTTGGAGGATTAACAGAAGCGAAGAAGATTCATGATTATTGCGCGGCAAATGGGGTGCCGGTTTGGTGTGGTGGAATGCTTGAGGCGGGCATTGGTAGAGCACACAATATTGCCCTTACTTCATTATCGAATTTCGTCTTACCAGGTGATACTGCAGGATCAAGCCATTATTGGGAAGAAGATATCATTACACCAGAAGTAGTCGTACAAGACGGTTATATTAACGTACCTCGTGAAAATGGAATTGGATTCACTCCTAATATTGATGCAATCGAACGTTTTACAATAGCAACTAAACACTATCATTAATAGGTCCCTAATAAGTTTCTTACATACCTTATTTGGTGTAACAAGAACTTTTCTAACGTTGAAATGAGGGAATAAATGAAAAAAAGCTTTCGAATCGGACTAGCATTTGTTGGCTTGGTAGTTGGAGGAGGCTTTGCATCTGGACAAGAGATGATGCAATTTTTTACAAGCTTCGGAGTATATAGTGTTTTTGGAACCATTTTAGCAACAATCGGTTTTGCCTTTTTAGGCATGAACATAGCCCAAATAGGTTATCGATTAAATACAAAATCACATAAGGAAGTAGTTTATTTTCTTTCAGGTCGAACATTAGGTTCGATTTTAGATATTTGTATTACGATCTTTTTATTCTGTGTAACTGTTGCTATGTTTGCTGGTACTGCTTCAGCATTAAGACAAGTTTTAGGTTTTGACCCGGTTATCGGAAGTGCCTTAATGGTAGTTTTGACGGTCTTAACATTAATGTTAAATATTAAAAGTATTATTAATATGATCGCATTAGCAATTCCTTATCTATTAGGATTAATGCTGATTATCTCTGTACTTTCCATTCTTACAACAGATTTATCTTTAGCTGAACAAACAATTTTGGCTGAACAACAGCGTTCTGCCGCTCCCAATTGGTTTATGGGCGCATTACTCTATGTATCTTACAATATCGCTACAGGTGTTGCGATGATGACTGTAATCGGGAGTACAGCACCTAGTAAAAAAGTAGCCGGTATGGGTGGAATCATCGGCGGTCTTATACTTGGAGTACTTATTTTATTGGTGAATATTGCTTTGTTTGCAAAAATGGATGTTATCTCTGGAAAAGATATGCCTATTGTAGAAATTGCATTTAATATTCACCCAATCATCGGAATACTAATGGCTATTGCATTACTTGCCATGATTTATAGTACAGCTGTAGGGATGATGTATTCTTTTATCGTTCGATTTATCTCTCCTAAGGATAAAGTATATAAACCAACTGTTGTGTTCTTTGGAATTTTAGGCTTTCTAGCAAGTTTTGTTGGGTTTACAGTATTAGTAGGAAAAGTATATTCATTTATGGGGTATATAGGTTTTGCAATTATGGCTGCCATCACTCTTACGTGGTTAACAAAAAGAAATTAAGCTCATAACTATCGATTATGTCCTCGAACCTTGTCGGGGACTTTTATTGTTATTAGGAATTTTGCTCTTGTCCTCATACATAATTTTCTCCGTAAATTAGGCACATTTCACGATAGGTAATCATTAAATATTAAGTAAATCACTAATTATTTATTCAAGTACATTAAAAGTGTTAAGTGAAAGGAGAAAACAATGAATCCACTTTGGCAACCTACTGTAATGCCGCCAATGCATTTACAAATCCCAAGAGGAGCATCCATTATTTCTTATAAACTAGGTGATGTGACTGGTGATGGTTTTCCGGATCTCGTTTATCTTACTGCTGAAAGACAATCAGATAGTCCATTTTTAACGAATATAACGCTATATGTGAAATTCGGTAGAACGAATCATATTGAAATGTTTCGATTACCTGAAAATGTAGGATATAATCCAACTATTTGGTTAGGGGATCTTACAAATGATGGGGTAAATGATATTTTTGTTGTCATTGATTCAGGTGGAAGTGGTGCTATTATCTATGCTTACATTTACTCAATGCAAAATGGAAGAATTAGAAACATATTTGATTCCATTAAATTTAATGAACAACACGGATATAAAGTTCAATATGAAGATCATTATAAAGCAGCGGTTATTAGCAGTAGACCGAATAAAAAATATATATTGGACCTCCAGTATAAGGGTGAGGAATACTTAAATGAAATTTATCATCCAAATGGAACATTAATACAACCAATTGAAGGATGGGTTGATCCACTTAGTGCCTTATATCCCGTAGATATAGGTAGAAATGGAAAGTATAGTTTGCTAGGATTGCAACTAATAGCTGGTAGGTATCATGCAGATGGTTTAGGATATGTTGAAAATCAATTACATTGGGATGGTCGTACATTTTCAATTGTCCGTCAATCCGTAGCAATTCCAGGTGAAGGTTAATAATATAAAAGTAAGCCGATTTCTAATTTAAAAATCGGTTTTATTTTTCTTCTATTATACGTACTATAATATAAATCTTTAAAACTATTAAGAAATGTGGGGAAAAGTTATGGCAATTATATATCCAGTTCTGTCTAGTTCATCGACAATAGGCGTAACAGCTCCATCATCAGGTTTGTACAAAGAGCAATATACATTACTAGAACGAGCAATTCATAACCTCCAAAATAAAGGATTTAATATTAAAGTAGGCGATACATGTTGGTTACAATATAAAGCAAAATCTTCACCAGCAAAAACGCGTGCTTTTGAACTGAATAATATGCTTCAAGATGATTCAATTCATTTCATCTTCCCGCCTTGGGGAGGGGAATTATTGATTGAGATATTAGAATATATTGAGTTTGATAAAGTAAAACCTAAATGGATACTAGGGTATTCGGATACGAGTGTACTATTATTTGCAACAACACTTAAAACCGGAATTGCCACTGCACATGGACCGAATTTGATTGATATGCGCGGAAGATATTCTGATCAAACAACAGCTATGTGGGAAAATGTTTTATTTACAAAGGAAAATGAGGAAGTCATTCAATATTCTTCAGGATACTATCAGTTAGAATGGCGGCATGATGATGAAACGGATTATATATATCATTTAACAGAAAGAACACGATGGAAAACCATTTCAAATAATCCGATGTATGTAAAAGGTCGTCTATTAGGGGGCTGTATTGATGTAATTCGACACTTAATCGGTACACCTTATGGTAATGTTCGAGAATATCAAAATCAGTTCATCCAAAATGAACCAATTATATGGTATTTAGAGAATTGTGAACTGAATGTAACAGATTTGCGAAGATCATTAGTACAGATGAAATTAGCCGGGTGGTTTGATCAATGCAGTGCCATTCTATTCGGTAGAAGTCCTGCAAATCAACCTGTAGATGATTATAATGTAGTGGATGTTTATATGGATTTGGCAGAAGAAATTGATGTTCCAATAGCTTACGATATTGATTGTGGACATATGCCACCTCAAATGACCTTTGTTAATGGGGCTTACGCTGAAGTAAGAATCTATAATAATGTGGGAATGATTACTCAGAGATTTATTTAATAATAAAGGAAGACTGTTGGTGATATTTTGCCACAGTCTTTTTTAATAGTAAATCTTTTGTGCGAAGTAGTTCATCGATTTTGATAGTAACGTTATGATACTATTTGATTATTATTTTTTCGGAATCATTTGAAAAGTTATTTAATTTAAAACCAAGTTGTTATATATGTATAGATTACTTTTGTTTAGTAGAGTTTGGAGGTTAATCAATGGGCATTCAATTTTGCTCGTACAATTATTCTTAATTTACTATGGTTTACCTCAGCTATTCCCTGTATTTACAAAGATGGATGCAATAACAGCATGTGTTAAGGCTAACTTTAATGGGGATGAATAAGAAAATGGGGCTGTCCAAAAAGCCCTAAAAAGAAAACAGATGAATGGAAATTTTGATTTCCCATTCATCTGTTTTCTATTTTCTTTGATTTTTGGTGAAAGTAGCTGGCGGATGCCTGCTACTTTCAGGAGATTGTGAGCCATTGCC
>NZ_JBMIRP010000050.1:0-64780 GCF_049202975.1 Ureibacillus sp. MALMAid1270
AGCCAGTACATCCATGTACAAGTGAAGTGATAATGGCAAAGAGGTCACACCCGTTCCCATACCGAACACGGAAGTTAAGCTCTTTAGCGCCGATGGTAGTTGGGGGCTTCCCCCTGTGAGAGTAGGACGTCGCTTCGCAAAAATGACACCGCTGATAACCAGTGGTGTTTTTTTATGCCCAACTACCATGAAAACCGAAGGTTCGGCGCGTCTGAAAAAAAATGATTTAAATACCAAAAAACCAACGGTAGTATTCATAACCGTTGGTTTTTTGTTTAAAGATTCGCCATTTAAATAAAAGAGCCAGTACGTTATAAGTACTTTGCATATTTACATTTTAAAAAATAAATGTTAAGCCAATGTAAAGGAATTGTAAATATTTGGTTAAGTTGCACGTTAATATAGACAAAACTTATATATAAATTACTAGAACTCCAATGCTTTTCTTATATCACTAATATAAGATTGACTAACAGGTAGCTCTATATTGTTTTTTAGAACAATAATAAAATTTGATGTGATATCTTTCGTTATCTTTTTTACAAAATATATATTTAGAATATAAGATCGGTGAATTCTAACAAAATAATCTGGTAGTTTTGTTTGAAGTTCCTTTAAAGTAAAACTTGATATATATTGATCATCATTTGAGTAAAACCAAGTTCGCTTTTGCAAACTTTCGAAATGTGAAATCTCTTCAATTGGTATAGGAGTCCAATCCTCATTTTGTTTTCCTGTAATAAATTTATTTAATTCGCGTTTATCTGGAATAGAAGTTGATGAGAGAATAATAATTAATGCAGCTTCATGCTGGTCAATGTATATGGGGTAGCCGATAGTATAATAAGGTTTGTCAAATAAGGAATTCTCCAAGGATATTTCAATTTTTGTTCTAGTTTTAAGTACTTTTGCAGCAACACTTTCTTTATCCACTTCATCTCCAACCTCTACTTGTAATGGATGGATTCCTTTTGAAATGTAAACGTAAATATTATCCACAGCAATTGCTATGGATGAACCACTTGGAATCCAGTCCTTAAGAATCGTCTTAAATTGTTCAAGTTCATCTTTTGAAAGCTTTAGATCATTCATTTCCATTAACCAATCCCCTTTTGTATTTTTAGACTCATTTTAAATCAATAAATATTCATCCTTTAAAAATTCGAGTTCATCCTAAAATTTGGGTATTTCGTCAAAAAATAATGCAAACAATCTTGTTCTGTTATATATTAATTTACAACAAATACACCTGTTATGGAACAGAATTTTGAATTTTTTATATATTAATAGAGTGTATTGAAAAATTACGGAAGGTGTGAATTTTTACATGTCTACAAGACAGGAAAGAATTGAGGCTATTAAAAAAGATTGGGCAGAAAATCCAAGATGGAAGGGGATTACTCGCCCTTATAGTCCAGAAGAAGTGGTTAAACTACAAGGATCTTTCGTACAAGAACAAACACTAGCAAAACGTGGTGCTACAAAACTTTGGAAGTCATTACATGAAGAGGATTTTGTAAATGCACTTGGAGCTTTAACTGGAAACCAAGCAGTTCAACAAGTAAAAGCAGGATTACAGGCTATTTACTTATCTGGATGGCAAGTTGCAGCAGATGCAAATCTTTCTGGCCAAATGTATCCAGACCAGTCTTTATATCCAGCAAATTCAGTTCCAGCGGTTGTAAAACGTATTAATCAAGCACTACAAAGAGCTGATCAAATCGATCATGCAGAAGGTAGAGATGATGGTTTTGACTGGTTTGCTCCAATTGTTGCTGATGCAGAGGCAGGTTTCGGTGGTCCGTTAAACGTATTTGAACTTGTTAAAGCAATGATTGAAGCTGGTGCAGCTGGAGTGCATTTAGAAGATCAACTTGCCTCAGAGAAAAAATGTGGCCACCTGGGTGGTAAAGTATTACTACCTACACAAAATGCAGTACGTAACTTAGTTGCTGCACGTCTTGCGATGGATGTAATGGGAGTTGAAACACTATTAATCGCACGTACTGACGCTGATGCTGCAGATATGGTTACAAGTGATATTGACCCACGTGATGCAGAGTTCATTACTGGAGAGCGTACAACAGAAGGATTCTTCCGTACGAAAGCTGGAATAAAACAAGCGATTGCTCGTGGTTTAGCGTACGCTCCTTACGCAGATTTAATCTGGTGTGAGACTTCAACTCCTTCACTAGAAGAAGCACGCGAATTTGCAGAAGGTATTCATGCACAATTCCCAGGTAAAATGTTAGCCTATAACTGTTCACCATCATTTAACTGGAAAGCAAAACTTTCTGATAAAGAAATTGCTGAATTCCAACGTGAAATTGCAAAGTTAGGATATAAATTCCAATTTGTAACTTTAGCTGGATTCCATTCATTGAATTATTCAATGTTTGAACTAGCTCATGATTACAAAGATAACGGAATGGCTGCTTATTCTAAATTACAACAAGCTGAATTTGCTGCGGAATCTAAAGGTTATACTGCAACAAAACATCAGCGTGAAGTTGGTACAGGATACTTTGATGAAGTTTCTCAAACAATCTCTGGTGGTACTTCATCTACAACAGCAATGGCTGGTTCTACTGAGACTGCTCAATTCGTATAATTATTGTCTTATTAAATAGTGACTCGGGTGGTAAATGGTTTGATTAACTAGCAATGTTTAGCATTGTTAGTTAATCCATCGAGGGTCATTGTGTAATTCATTTAAAGGTGGGGTTACTTCCAAATGGAACAAGCAATTTCTGAAAAGTTAAAGATTGTAGGAGAGCTTTCTGCGGAAGCAAAAGAAATATTAACACCAGAGGCGCTTGAGTTTATCCTTTTGCTTCATGAAAAATTTAATACTCGACGGATCGAATTGTTAAAAAGAAGACAAGAGCGTCAACAGAGGTTAGATGCTGGAGAGAAGCTTGATTTCCTTCAAGAGACTAAAGAAATACGTGAAGGTAATTGGACTATTGCTCCATTACCAGAAGATTTGAAGGATCGTAGAGTTGAGATTACAGGTCCAGCAGTAGACCGTAAAATGGTTATTAACGCTCTAAATTCAGGAGCAAAAATGTTTATGGCTTGCTTTGAAGATGCATCTACTCCGACTTGGGATAATATGATAGCAGGTCAAATCAATATGCGTGATTCTATAAGACGAACAATTCAATTTACTCAGCCAGGAACGGGTAAAGAATATTCATTAAAAGAAAATCCGGCAGTTTTACTGGTTCGACCACGTGGACTTCATTTACTTGAGAAAAATATTCTTGTTGATAATGAGCCAATGTCAGGAAGTTTCTTTGATTTTGGATTATATTTCTTCCACAATGCAAAGGAAGCGTTATCAAAAGGCACAGGTCCTTATTTTTACTTACCTAAATTAGAAAGTCATCTTGAGGCGCGTTTATGGAATGATGTGTTTATATTTGCTCAAGATTATGTTGGTATTCCACAAGGTACCATTAAAGCAACTGTTTTAATTGAAACGATACTAGCTGCTTTCGAGATGGATGAAATCCTATATGAATTAAAAGAACATTCAGCTGGCCTAAATTGCGGTCGTTGGGACTATATATTTAGCTTTATTAAACGTTTAAGAAATCAACCAGATGTGATTTTACCTGATCGTGGTCAAGTAACAATGACTGTTCCATTTATGAGAGCTTATACATCTTTATGTATTCAAACATGCCATAAACGAAATGCACCTGCTATTGGTGGGATGGCAGCTCAAATCCCAGTAAAAGATGACCCAGCTGCAAATGAAATTGCCTTTGAAAAAGTTCGTGAAGATAAACGACGAGAGGCAACAGATGGTCATGATGGAACATGGGTAGCTCACCCTGGTTTAGTATCAGTAGCAATGGAACAATTTGATGCCGTTATGAAAACCCCGAACCAAATTGACAAAAAACGTGAAGATGTTGTAGTTACTGCAGAGGACCTTGTAGCAGTTCCAGAGGGGACGATTACAGAAGAAGGGCTTCGTATCAATGCAAGTGTAGGAGTACAGTATATTGCGTCATGGTTACGTGGTAATGGTGCAGCTCCGATCAACAACTTAATGGAAGATGCTGCAACTGCGGAAATCTCTAGAACACAAGTATGGCAATGGATTCGCCATGATAAAGGAATTCTAGTAGATGGTCGAAAGGTAACATTGGAATTAGTCTTACAAATTCTTGAAGAAGAACTTGAAGTTATTAAAAACACAGTTGGAGAGCAATTTTATCAGAACGGTAAATACGAAGAAGCTGCTAAACTATTTAAACAATTAATTGAGCAAGATGATTTCATTGAATTTTTAACACTACCAGGTTACGAAATGCTTAGCTAGTTTTATAAGCAAGGAGTTACAGTGAGGAGTCTTACAAGTCCAATCGACATGTAAGATTCCTTTCATTTAGAAAGAGACGGTTTTGTTGAATTGTGAATAGGGCATGGTAATTTAATACCAATTTTGTTTTATAACCCCTTAAAATGATGTAAAAAAAGGGATTAGTACATATCGTGTAGAAGCTATAGGAACAAAACATACAAGGGGGATATTTATGAAAAATCAAGAACTTTTATTAGTACCAGGACCAACACCTGTAGTAGATGCAATTTATGATGCATTATCAAGTGAGACTAGAGGACATACAGATCCACGCTTTGTTGAAGTGTTTAAAAATGCTTTGCTGCAAACGAAAGAGTTATTAAAAACAGATGGGGAAGTCTTTGTTGTTGCTGGGTCAGGTACATTAGCGATGGAAATGGCTATTGTGAATACAGTTGGTAGGGGGGAAAAACTTCTTGTTATTAGCCACGGTTATTTTGGAGATCGCTTCTTGCCGCTTGCAAAAGCCTTCGGAATTGAGGTAGATGTATTACAAGCAGAGTGGGGTAAACAAGTTGATTTAACACTTGTTGAACAAAAATTAGCTGAAACTCAATATAAAGCAGTAACAATTACTCATGCGGATACTTCAACTGGTGTTGTATCAGATTTAGAGCAACTAGTTCCACTTATTAAGCAATCTGGAGCTCTAGTCATCCTTGATGGTGTAGTTGCGACTGCAGCATTAGATGAAAACATGAGTAAATCCTATGGTCATCCTGACAATAAAATCGATATCGTTTTAACAGGTTCACAAAAAGCAATTGGAGTACCACCGGGTCTTGCGATTATTGCATTTAATCAAACTGCTCTTGAAGCTCGGAATGAGTTAGGAGTAATACCAGCATACTATAGCGATATTCATAACTGGTTACCTATTATGAAAGACCCTTCTAAATACTTTGCTACACCACCGGTAAATATGATTTATGCATATAATGAAGCATTGAAAATTGTATTGGAAGAAGGAATTGAACAGAGAGAAAAACGTCATGTTGCCTTCGGACGAGCTGTTCGTTCTGCATTAAAAACATATGGTATGACACCATTAGCTGCAGAAGAAGTCGCTGCACCAACGTTAAGTTGCCTATCATATCCTGAAGGTATAGATGATATTTCGTTCCGAACAAATCTTTCTAAAAGAGGAATTATTGTAGCAGGTGCATTAGCACACTTAGCAGGAAAGGCATTCCGCATAGGTCATATGGGCAATACGACAGCTAGTATGCTGGAACATGCTGTTCGAGAAATTGGTGAAGTATTACAAGAGCTTGGAAAACAAGTGAATATTGACGAAGCAATAAACAAATTTAAAGAAGAACTTGCTTTATTTGTAAACTAATTTACTATTCTATTTAACTTAAGAATACCTAATATATTTCTCCCTACTGGTTTTGTTAATAACAAAGGCTAGTGGGGATTTTTGTGTTTAATCGAATAGACAGTAAATGTAAAATATGTATTAGCTTTCTGAACATATATTAAAAGAGTTATGTTAGACTAAGAATAGAATTAAGATTTAGCTACATTCAACATATGCTTGAAATTTTACAAAAAAAAATCGTCATTTATAATGCACTACATCTAAGAGCACTTCCTCTGTATGACTACTCTTTTCTGTAGCGCTTTTCATTCCTTGGGAAATTATTTTCATAGAATTAAACTTGTTGATGAAAGATAGAAAAATTTACTTCTGTAGAAAATTTTCGGAGGTAAATATGAATATAAAGAAGAATAGTTAGAGATACCTAAGTATGAGGTGTTCTTATGTTAAAGAAAATAACTTTCATAGTAATATTACTAGTATTAATAAAACCGGCTTATGATTACGGTCCTAAGATTTGGGGAGAAGTAAATAACTTTTTAAATAATCATTCGAATGAAATTACCGACGCAACGAACGAAATAATTACGGTCGTTTCGGACGGAGTAAATAATATTGCTTCCAACATATCCAATGGTACTAATAAAGTGATTACTACAGCTGCAACCGATTCTACTTTACCAAATGAGGTTCAAAGTGTTGAAGAGTTAGCCGATGCATTTTATTACTACTTTAGCAATTGGGTAACAGAATTTGAAATTCATTATAAAGGTAGTACGAGTGATATTGAAAGTATTATTGAACGTGCAGTCAATGATGCTAAAATTCGAAATCAATATATTGAAGGGCATCTTTCTGATCGGAAAATTGAATATGAATATGGGGTAATGGATGCAAAAATTAAAGTGTACCAACAATATTTAACGAATCCTGAGCAGGAGTTAATTGTTGATGCAGAAGTATTAGAGATTCTTTCCTCGGTAAACCCACAGAATATGACAGATTTTCAAAAAGTAAAGTTTGTAAACGACTATATTGTCAAAAATACATCTTACAGTGAAGACACGGAAGCAAGTCCACATAGTGCATGCGCGGTTGTTAGTGAAGGTAAAGGAGTTTGCCAAGGATATGCCTTACTTGCTCTGAAGTTATTACAGGGATTAGGTGTCGAAGCAAAATATGTTGTCGGTGAGGTATATACTGGTGGGCATGCTTGGAATTTAGTAAAAGTAGATGGGGAATGGTACCATTTAGACACGACTTGGAATGATCCTGTTCCAGATCGGGAAAATACAGTGAGTTATAAATACTTTTTAATGAACGATACACAAATGAGGCTTGATCATACTTGGATTCAATCAAATTATCCAGAAGCTAAAAGTACAAAATATACTTTCATGAAACAAGTTGACCATGCATATGAGCTAAATGGTTATATGTATTATAGTAATATAGAAGATAATCATCTGCTGTATCGAGTTAATTTAGACACTGGCATAAGTGAGAAAGTAACAGATAGTCGAGCACAATACATTGTGGGATATGAAGATTGGTTATATTTTAGTAATTACTCTAAAGGTGCTTATTTATCCAAAATACGTACAAATGGAACTGATGAATCCACTCTGTATCAGACAGAGGTTAAAAATTTATTTATAGAAGATGGCTATTTATTCTTTACTACACCTGATGGGTTAAAGAAAATGTCCATTCAATAAAAAAACTGCATCCACTAAAAAAGTGGCTGCAGTTTTTTAATTTAATTCAGTTATGGCACGATTTACAATATATTCAATAGGTTGTTTGTGACATAGCTCAAAAGATAAATTTGGATACGCTTCCAACATCTCCTGTATAAATACATTTCGGATATAAGGATGATTTTGAAGAATCCCACCATTTAAATAAATTGTAAATGGCTCTTCAAAAACATTTATTTTTCTTAGAACAGTAGAAGCTAGCCTCGAAAGTTCTGAGGCAGCGCGGTTTGCGATATCAATTGCTGTTTCATCTCTTAGTGATACCGCTTGGCATAAAATTGAGCTAATACTCGCTACTTGCGCGTTTGTATATTCAGGACGATAAAGCCAGGAAAGCATTTCTTCCATGTGATCGACCTGTAGTTTCTCATATAATAATTTCTTAAGAGCGGTTTGTTTATTCGTACGCCCATCTTCAAATTGTACTACTGCACGAATAATCTCTTGACCAATCCAATAGCCACTTCCTTCATCCGCAGCGCGGTGCCCCCAGCCTCCAGTACGAACAATATTCCCGTTACGATCGATTGCATAGGCTATCGATCCTGTTCCTGATAAAATTAATGCACCTGGGTTTCCGCTTGTAATACCTATTAAAGTTGAATGTACATCATTTTCAACAATAACAGTTTGAGTTTCAAAAGGGACATTTTGAAAACAATTGTCAATAATAGCTTTTACGATAGATAAGTCGTATTTCGTATCAATTCCTGCCATTGCAAATGCTGCAATATCAATTCTTTCAAAAGGAACTGCTTGATACGCATCTAGTAATAAATCTGTGATGACGCGTTCTACTTTATTTGCACCGATTGCATGGTAGTTGGACCCGGTAGAAGTTTTTTCAAATAATGTATCTCCATTATCCGAATAGATGACAAGTGTTGTTTTAGTTGCTCCTCCATCTACTGCAAGTACAAATCGTGAATTTTCCATTTACATATTCCAACCTTCTAAATATGTTAACAATTGTTGTTCACCGTTCTTTAAACGATTCTCTTTATCTATTAACCAATTTTCAAGAAGTGGGCTTACAGCATTTGCTTGAAGAATGGATTTACGCATTGTGGCTGGGGAAGGACCACCGTATAGAGAACGAATTGCAACAAAATGTTCTGGTTTTAATGCTTGGTAGAATGACTCCTTCGAAATACGTAGAGGTTTTCCAATCAATTTCAATGCTTTTTCATTGGCTAGTTCATAAGTTAACTTTTCAAGCGATTCTTCTTTTCCTTCTATTAATGTTCGAACACAACTACTTACAATGTAATGCGATTGTCTAAAAGAGATCTCTTCTGTACGTACAAGAGTATCTGCCAATTCAGTCACATTGGCAAAACTTTCTTTGGCACGCTTTAACAGTTGATCTTTATTTACCTCCATTGTCACAACAATATTTCCAAAAAGTTGATAAATACCTCGTAAACGCTCAATCGCACGCCATAAGTATGGTTGCATGTCATCTTCTGTATCGACAATATCACCAAAAGGTGTGTTATGAATCATTTGTAATACGGTTTGAGCATCCCCAACAACTGATGATAGTAAAGAACGGGTATGTTCAATTGAAACCGGATTTCTTTTTTGAGGCATGATAGAGCTCACTTGTACATAAGGACTTGCTAGTTTAAAGGCGTTAAACTCTTGAGTTGCCCACTGTAAAAAATCTTGTGAAGTACGGCCTAAATTTAAAGCAGCAAGCTGAATCACACCTGCAAGTTCCCCAATATAATCTGCTCCAGCCACTGCATCCCATGAATTTTCAATAATATCTTCAAATACTAGAAGTTCAGCCATTCTTTGACGATTAATATTAAAACCAGTAGTTGTTAGGGCAGCAGCACCCATACTACTTTGATTAATAGTGCTATAAGCAGCTTGTAAGCGATAGAAATCTCGTGTTAATTGATCAATGACTCCCTTTATATAGTGAGCCAGTGTAGTAGGTTGAGCTTGCTGTGTATGTGTATATCCGAGCATGATGGTTTCAACATGTTCTTCAGCAAATACTAATAAAGAAGAACGAAGTGTCAGCAACTCTTTCATAAGTTGCAACAGTTTTTTTCGTAAAGTCATTCGATATATAGCGATTCCCATGTCGTTTCGACTTCTACCAATATGCAAATTCCCAGCTACATCACCAGCAAGCTCTATTAACTTATTTTCAATGCGGAAAAATAAGTCTTCAAATTTTGGATTATAATCTCTTTTTTGATAGTAATCTAAATCTACCTTTTTAAGTGCCTGACCAATTTTTTTTGCATCTTCTTTTGAGACCAATTGCTGTTCTTCTAGCATTTTCAAATGGGCAATATGAATTTGCATCATTGAGTGGAGGAAATGTTTTTTTGCTTCCTCGTATGCAGGTTGCAATACCATTTGACGATAACTATTAGAAGGAAAACTATTTCCTTCAATTTCAAAAACTTTACTTTTATAATCTTGGAATGTCATAAAGTCTCCTCCGTAAGTTCTCAATAAATATATGATAAGCTTACAATACAATGAGTTTCATATTAAATCGACAATTTTTTACAGAAGATTAAAAATTTTATCCAAAATAAAAAATCAGCCTAAACATATTAAATGTTAGACTGAAGTTTTCTTTTGGGCTAATACAGTTGGCAATACCATTCCAACTATAACTAATACAATTCCGATAACTTGCAAAATAGTTAATGTTTCGCGCAGAACAAGTACGGAGGCAATGATTGCAACAGGTAACTCCATGGCACTTAAAATAGATGTAAGACCTCCACCAACTTTTGGGGCAGCAATAGAAAACAATACAATAGGTAAAATAATACCGAAAACTCCTAGTGTAAGCCCAAAAAATAATAACTCTGTACCAAATAATTGTCCGTTCCAAATAATTTCTGGCGATGAAAATAAGCTGATGATGACTAAAGCTACAAATGACATAATTAAAGTCCTCGAAATCGTTGTAACTCCTTCTACTGGACGTGAGTTGAATTGTATAAAAATTGCAAAGCTTAGCGCGGAGGCTAATCCGAAAGCCCAACCTTGCCAAGCAATTGTAGATAAATCTACATCAATAATACCTGCAGCAAGTATTGTTCCTATAAATAAAAAGATAAGTGATATCGTCTCTGAACGACTAGGTAATCTTTTTCTTAAAAAACAATCAATGAACATACCGATCCAAGTAAATTGGAATAGTAAAACGACTGCAAGGGAAGCTGGTAAATAATTTAACGATTGGTTATATACTATACCAGTTGTACCAGTACATACCCCAGCTAAAACAATGAAAAGTAACCCCGTTCGATTTAACTTAGGTAATTTTCTTTGAGTGATTAAAAATAATATTAATGCTAATAAAAATCCGATTGCATATTGGCTAGCAGTTGCTTCGGCAGAAGTATATCCACGATTCATGGCTACTTTAACTATTGTTGAGAGTATTCCATAGCTACTAGATGCTATAATAATTAATAACGGATAAACTAAATTGAATTTCATGTTGTAAAACCACACTTCTTATAATTTTTTCACCATATGATGGAAAGGTTCATCTATGATTGTCCAAGGTTCTGTCACGACAAATCCAACTCTTTCATATAAACTTATTGCACTAAACTTTTCGGTTTCAACATTTAATGAAAGCTTGTAAAAACCATTTTGTTTTGCAATTTCTTCAGCAAACTGTAATAGTATCGTACCAATGCCAAGACCTCGACACGATTCATGTACACAAATAGTATCTACATAAAACTCATCTAAATGTGCTTCAGGGTCGATTTGTATGATTGGTGAATTTTTTTGTTCTAGCCATTTTTTTAAATTTGTATCCATATTTAACCCATCGATTCCGCTATATAAAACTAGAATCCCTAATACATTTTGAGGTTGATTTTCTTTCACAGCTACATATGTATTTAAGTAAGAATGGCGATTATCTTCTCTACAGAACAGAGCTTCTAATTGCTCTAACACTTTGTTTACATCTGATTCACCAGTTAAACGATTTGCAATTTCTCCAATTGCTTCGTAGATTAGTGATACTACTTGGCTTGCATCATCTTTTTTTGCTTTTCGAATAACGATTGACATGTATCATCACATCCTCCCTTGAGAAGTATAACAAATTAATGAACAAAATTTAGATTTTAGAAAGTTTGAATAATATGAAATTTTTATTGTGAAATAGCTATATGTTAATCTATAAGTATTAACTTTTCGGAGGTTTACAGCTTATGCTTCGTTCAAATAAAGATTTTGTTCTCGTTTATGGAGATGCATTTGTTGATTATATAGCAGATGATATTACGAATACATCGTTTACGAAATATTTAGGAGGAGCAACAATTAATGTTGCTGCTGGTATTAGTAGAATTGGTGCACCTTCTGCACTTATTACGATAACAGGTGATGATGAAACATCGGAATTTGTTAGGTCGGAGTTAAAAAAAGAAGGAGTGAATATGGATTACGCTATTTTTGATCCTGCAAAAAGGGTAAGCGGGGTTTATGTTCATCTAACAGAAGCTTGTGAACGTATATTTAAAGATTATGTCGATGAAACACCTGATTTACAAGTAACATCAAACCAATTGAATGAAGAAGCATTCCAAAGAGCATCTGTTTTTAACATTTGTTCAGGAACTATGTTTCACCCAACTGCACTAGAAACTACGCGTAAAGGTGTTGAACTCGCTAAGAAGCATGGGGTGATTATAGCAATTGATGCGAATATTCGTCCATTACGTTGGAGTGATGCGCATACTTGTCGTGAAACAATTAGTTCCTTTTTCGAATCAGCACAAATTTTAAAATTAGCTGATGAAGAGCTATTCTTCCTAACGGAGACTGATAATTTACAAAGTGGATTAGAGGCACTAAAAGATTTAAATATTCCAATCATCTTAGTAACTGTTGGTGCAAATGGTACATATGCGGTAATGAATGGTGAAGTTACACATGTTCCAACAAAGAAAATCGATCCAGTAGATACTACTGGGGCAGGGGATGCCTTTATGGCAGGGGTATTACGTTATGCTCATTATCATGGACTACCAACAAATCAAGAGGAACTTGTGAAATGTGTAAGTTTTGCAAACCTACTTGGTGCCTATGCTTCTACAAAAGCTGGTGCCTTAACTGCATTACCATACTACGATGAAATTAAATCGTTACTATAAAATAAAAGACAATTTATAACCCAATATGGTTATGAATTGTCTTTTTCTTTGCGATTAACTTAGTTTCAAGCATATTAACCGCCACCACTGCCACTTACAGTATTTCCGTTTTTTAAACTGATATAAAGTGAACCATTTTCAAGAATTTGTGCAAAATAAACGTCTTCAATATTATTAACATTTTTCTTTTTTAATTTGTGGTGTAACCATTCTTCTGTGAGGTTTAATTGAATTAAATTCTTCATAACAATTTTTCCATCAGAAATAAGTTCTGTCGGCATATATTTTGGGAGTGTACAGTCTGCTTTCACATCCTGTTTAGTTGCAGCACTTTTTGCTGGTTTTTTTAAAACACTTAGCTCTCCATTTGTTTCAAAAACGGCATATAAGACTTCGTCAAACGAAAAAACCCCTTGTTCTCTAAGCAACATAGATAATTCATCAGTATGCAGTCTCGCTTTTTTCATACCGTTTTTTATTATTGTACCATTTTGGATTAATATAGTAGGTCGATCGTCAATTAAAACTCTAGCTGTCGATGATTTAAGGGAAATATAACTCATAAGTAAAGTTAATAGTGCCCACCATATTAAAGAAACAAAGCCATCCCAAAAAGGTGATTTTACTTGCGTTGATATTTCTGCAGCAATTGAACCGATAGTTATTCCAGTGATGTAATGGAAAAAGGTTAATTGACTCAATTGTTTTTTTCCTATAATTCTTGCTAAGACAAGAATTGTGAAAAATGATAGTGTTGAGCGAAAAATCATTTCCCAAATGTTTAATTCTTGAAATCCACTCATTCTGTCATCTCCTTCTATTGCTATTAGATTGAGCAAATGAAGGACAAAGTATTACTCTTAACTTTATTAGGCAATAAAAAAGGAAATTCACGTTCATGTGAACTTCCATAAAATTAAACTTAATATTGGAAATATTTTTTAATCATATACCTTACCCAATGACATTCTGGCTCTTTTTCTAGAATAGATAACATTCCAATAATAATCGCCTTACGTGGGTGTTCTAGATGAATTTGCTCTTCAAGAATGCAGAGTGTATCTTTCAATACATCATCTTGAATAAGAACTAATAATTTTTGTAGTTCTTCTAAGATTAAATCCTTTGTAATGACAGATTGCCGATTTGGTTGATTTGCGACCATTTCTTTCGTGAAAAATGCCTTTTTCCCATGCTTCGCTATAATCTCTATTTTCTCCACAATACTATCCGTTAACTTTTCTAAATCATACTGATTTACGTTCTTTACGATTAAATCACCATAGCTTGCTAACAAACCTTTTACTATTACGATTAAATCGTATTGTAGATCAGCTGCATTTTCAGGGTACAGTTCAGAAATAATATCTAATAATAATTTATTATTTAAATCATCGTAGTACGCCATTTTCTCAATGAAAGATTCATCGATAATATGTTGCTCTTTCATAAAAACTGTCGCAAAATCGCCATATTTTTGTAAAACATTAAAAATCTCTATAAAGTAAGCAGCTAGTTTATCTTGAGTAGTTTGTTGTTTACTGACCGATAGTTCAATGTTCGAAGTTACGTTCTTAACAAAGTAATCAATAATGGCAATGATTAGCTCATCCTTGGACTTGAATGAGAGATAAAAAGCACCCTTTGAAATGCCACAATGTTCGGTTATTTGTTGTACTGAAGTCGCATCAATACCCTTCTTTGAAAATAATTCTATAGCGGCTTCCATGATTAGTTGCTTTTTTAACATAGTAAATCTCCTTATAGATTAATTGACAAATGACCGATTAGTCACTATTATAGGATTTGGAGTTTGGAGTGTCAAGAAAGGGTAGGTGTGAATGTGAAATCATTAGTAAACTTTGTCCTGAAAAATAAATTAGCTGTATGGTTACTTACACTAATTATTGCAGGTTCGGGTATTTACTCTGCGACAAAAATGAAGATGGAGTCAATTCCTAATATTTCAATTCCATATTTAATTGTAGTAGGTGTGTATCCTGGTGCTACACCTGAGCAGGTTATGGATGAATTGTCGATCCCGTTTGAAAAAGCGGTTGAGTTATTAGAAGATGTTAAAGCTGTTTATTCTACTTCATCATCTAACGTATCCCAGGTTCAAATAGAATACGAATATGGTGTGGATATGGATGAAAAAAAGAGACAGCTAGAATCCGCACTTGATAATGTAACATTACCTGAAGGGGTAGAAGAGCCAACAATTATGGCAATCAGTATGAACATGATGCCAGTAGTTGCTTTATCGGTTAGTAGTACAGAAGAAGATATTGTTGAACTTACTTCAACAGTTGAAGATATAATTTTACCAAAAATCGAAAAAATCGATGGTGTTGCTTCTGCAACAATCAATGGACAGCATATTGAACAAATTACACTTGAATATGATGAAGAAAAAATGGCCGCTCTTGGCTTAACAGAAGATTCAGTGAAACAAATGGTTCAAGCAAGTGATTTAGCTCTTTCATTAGGGTTATATGAATTTACTGTTGGTGAACAGGCGGTATCTGTAGATGGAAAAGTAAAATCTATAGATGAATTAAAAGAATTATTAATTCCTGTCACACCATCTGAAACAAATCCTGTTCCATTCGTACGTTTAGGTGATATTGCAACTATTGAAGTAGAAGGTAAAGTTCAATCCGTTTCTCGTACAAATGGTGAAGACGCAATTTCAATTCAAATCGTAAAAGGTCAAGAAGCAAATACGGTTGAAGTTGTAAATGCAGTGAAAGATTTAATTGAAGAAGAAGAAAAAGCAATCGACGGGCTAGTTGTTGATATTTCACTAGACCAAGGTGAACCAATCGAAGAATCAGTATTCTCAATGGTTGAAAAAGCTGTATTCGGTGGTTTAATTGCTGTCATTATTATTTTACTATTCTTACGTGATTTCAAATCAACAGTAATCTCAATTATTTCAATCCCCGTTTCAATTTTAATGGCACTATTATTATTAAACTGGTTAGATATTACATTAAATATTATGACGCTTGGTGCGATTACAATTGCAATCGGTCGTGTAATTGACGACTCTATCGTTGTTGTTGAAAACATCTATCGTCGAATTCACTTAAAACAAGAGAAGTTGAATGGTCGTGCTTTAATACGTGAAGCAACGATTGAAATGTTTAAACCAATCCTTTCTTCAACATTAGTTACTGTTGCTGTATTCGCACCATTACTATTTGTTGGTGGTATGGTTGGAGAACTATTCATGCCATTTGCGTTAACTATGGCATTTGCATTAGGTGCATCACTAGTTGTTGCGATTACAATCGTACCTGTTTTATCACACACATTATTCCGCAAAAAATTGTATGGTGAGAAAACGGAAAAACAACATAAAGAAGTCGGTAAACTTGCTAAGTGGTATCGTGGTGTTCTAGAAAAAGCACTTAACCACAAAATTATTACATCTACAATTGCTATTTTATTATTAGTTGGTTCGTTTGCATTAACTCCACTAATTGGATTTAGTTTCTTAGGTTCTTCAGAAGAAAAGGTAATGTATTTAACATATACACCTGCTGCTGGAGAGTTAATCGATGAAACATTAGAAAACGTTGAAGAAGTAGAACAAGAATTATTAAAACGTGATGATATTGATATTCTACAATTATCAGTTACGACGGAAGCTAATAGTACAGATATGGCCTCAATTATGACTGGCGGAGGCGGCGGTGGTGCATTAATGTACCTAATCTTCGATGATGAAATGGAAGATTTCCCAGCTGCACGTAAAGAGGTAGAAGAGTATGTCTTTAATATTGAGCAATCTGGAGAATGGAAATCTCAAAACTTTGCTGCTATGTCAATGGGTAGCTCAAATGAAGTAAGTTACACATTATATAGTGAAGATTTAGATGATTTAAGAGATGCAGTTAAACAAGTAGAGTCTGCTTTACTTGATGTTGATGGTTTAGAAGATGTAACTTCTGACTATGAAGACCCTTATGTTGAGCATGTTTTAAAAGTAGATCAACAAAATGTTCTTCAATATGGTTTAACTACAGCTCAAATTGTTATGGCGTTAGCAACGAATGATACAAAAGAAGTATTAACTACTGTTGAAAACGATGGAGAAGATTTAAATGTAGTGATTAAGCGTGAAGAAAGAGCAGCTGCTACTTCTTTAGACGATGTATTAGATACAGAAATTAAAACAACTTTAGGTACTACATTGACAATTGGTGATCTTGTAGAAGTAGAAGAAGGTACAACATTGAACGCTTTAGCACGTTCTGAAGGACAATACTACGCTTCTGTAACAGGTACAATCACAGACAAAGATATTTCAAAAGCTACTGCTGTAGCAGATGAAAAAGTAAATGATTTAGACCTACCAAAAGGTGTAACAACTGGTATTAGTGGTGTTGCTGCAGATATGCAAGAAACATTTACACAATTAGGTGTTGCAATGGCTGCTGCGGTTGCGATTGTATACTTCATCTTGGTTGTAACATTTGGAGAAGGTTTAGCACCATTTGCTATTCTATTCTCATTACCATTTACAGTAATTGGTGCATTCTTAGGATTGTTTATTACTGGTCAAACGATTTCAGTAATGGTAATGATGGGTATGCTTATGTTAATTGGTATCGTTGTTACGAATGCGATCGTGTTGGTTGACCGTATAATCCATATGGAACGTGATGGTATGGAAATGCGTGAGGCGATATTAGAAGCAGGAGCAACTCGTTTACGTCCGATTTTAATGACTGCTATTGCAACAATAGGAGCAATGATTCCTATGGCAATAATGGATAGTGGTGGCTTAATTTCTAAGGATATTGCAATCACTGTAATCGGTGGTTTATTATCTTCTACATTATTAACATTAGTTGTCGTTCCAATTGTTTACGAAATTTTATCAAAAATGTTTAAAAAGAAACGTAACGAAATAGAAGACAATTAATTAACAAGAAAGCAGTCCAAACGTCGTTTTCTAATGAACGGCATTGGGCTGCTTTTTCTTTTTTATATTAATAAAATAATACACCCCAATTTCAGTTCTATTTAAACTAAATTTGGGGTGTTTATATTTCGGAATAATTTATTAGTGACTTTTGTTTTCAAATAATGGTTGAATGGCATATGGATTAACAACATAACCTTCTTTGACAGTAACTTCGTTCATTTTATGTTCAAATGGAAACTTAAAAATACCATTATCAAAATCAGTTCCGATTTCTTTGAAGAAGATACCCTCCAAATGCTCGCGCTTTGGACAAGTAAAAGTAATTTTGTAATTATCTTCGTCTCTTATAATATATGCACGAACACCTTTTTCAAAATTCCCATTGTCATTATCTACTGATTGTCTTTTAACAGAAACGATATGGAAGTCTACAAATGGTACTTCTTTTAGTAATACATTTAAAAATGATCCTTTTGTAATCTCTTCCCATCTACTTTGAGCGCTTTGACCGACAATAATTTGAGTAATGTTATATTCACGTGCTACTTCCGCAATTACTTTTTGAATAGGTCTTTTCTCATTATCGCGTACGATAAATTTTTCAACATTAAGTTCTTGGCTAAGTTCAGTCCATTTTTCAATATAACCCGATTTTTCAACATCAAAGGCGTCAAGTGGGTTTGAATCAACAGTTAAAATATATAGTGGACAGTCTAATAGTGATGCTAGTTTATGTCCTCTACGAATTAGACGCTCTCCATTTAGTCCATAATACACGCAGACAAGAATACTTTCATCCGATCTTTTGATACTACCCATCTTTATACACCTCAAAGTATTAATATTCTCTAAAAGTATTTTCAAACCTAACTAAGCAATAATGTGAAGAAAAAAGAAAAATGTATGCTATTTATGTGCATCGATGTTTTACTTATTGTATACTTTTAATTGTTAGATTTATTGTGTTTTTGTGAAAATTAATAAAAATTTTATTTTAAGAGAATAATACATAGATTAATAAATTTATTAAGTGTTAAATCCTCTTTATGACACACTATTATGAATCGAGTTTAGTATTAAGTCAAGAGAAGGGTAGGTTTTAGGCGAATTAATAATCTTCCTTCAGAAGAATCTCCCACACCTATAATTGTTAATTCATAACTACGTATTATATTTTTATGGGGTACACACCATATTATATATAAGTAATTCACTAAGTCTACTAGCCATTTAAATTTTGAATAGCTTTTCGTAGATCTATTGGAGTGCCTTGGTGAAAGAGTTTAAATGACCAACATATTGTTGTTCTGAACCTCCAACTATTAGGACAGGTTCTTATAGGGAATAGTGGAAGTTAGTCTACGTGCTTCATATTGTACGACAATAGGCTAATACCTGCAATCATGCGGGACTAAACCGATGAAAATCTTGGTTCATGTTTTACTAAGTCGAATATTTTGACAAGGTAAATACTATTATGGAGGATTTGATTTATAGGAGGTTTAGCTTGTGCCAATTGAATTTGTCATCATTTTACTCCCGTTTCTAGTAGCAACACTCATTCCGGTTTTCCACAGGTTTTTGAGTAAGAATGTTATTGGTTGGGTAGTATTTATTATTCCGTTAAGTCTTTTCATCATATTAACTACATTTATCCCTCGTATATCGAATGGCGAGACGTTTTCAAATACATATGAGTGGATTCCCTCGTTTAATATTAATTTCACAACTTATTTAGATGGCTTAAGTTTAATATTCAGTTTGTTAATTACAGGTATTGGAACTTTAGTTGTATTTTATTCTAATTTTTACTTATCAAAAAAAGAGTCATTACGCCATTTTTATTGTTATTTGTTATTGTTCATGGGTGCGATGCTCGGTGTTGTTTTCTCCGATAATTTAATGGTGTTATATGCATTTTGGGAGTTAACGAGTGTATCTTCATTCTTATTAATTGCATTTTGGCATCATCGTAAAGCTTCAAGAGCTGGTGCAAGAAAATCAATGACGATCACAGTATCTGGCGGAATTGCCATGTTGGCTGGCTTTTTAATGCTCTACACAATGTCTGGAACATTGAGTATTAGAGAAATCTTAGGAAATCTTGGGGCTATTAGTGAGCATGATTTATTTATCCCTGCATTGGTTCTAGTGCTTTTAGGTGCATTTACAAAGTCTGCACAATTCCCATTCCACATTTGGTTGCCAGATGCAATGGAGGCACCTACGCCTGTTAGTGCGTATTTACACTCAGCTACTATGGTTAAAGCGGGCATATATGTAGTTGCACGATTTACACCAATCTTTGGTGGCGAGAGCACTTGGTTCTGGTTAATTACTGGGGTAGGTTTAATTACTTTGTTCTGGGGTTCTTTTAATGCAGTTAAACAAACCGATTTAAAAGCGATTTTAGCCTTTTCTACAGTTAGTCAACTAGGTTTAATCATGAGTTTACTGGGAATTGGTTCAGTTGCATTATATTTCGGTTATTCAACAGAATCTGTTCTTTATACACAGGCGACGTTTGCTGCATTGTTCCATCTTATCAATCATTCAACATTTAAAGGTGCTTTGTTCATGATGGTCGGTATTGTTGACCATGAGGTTGGGACACGTGATATTAGACGTTTAGGTGGACTTATGTCATTTATGCCGGTCACTTTTACAATTGCTCTAATTGGTTCCTTTTCTATGGCCGGGTTACCACCTTTTAATGGATTCTTAAGTAAAGAAATGTTTTTTACAGCAGCTATTAATATTAGTAACTTGGATATTTTTTCATTGGATAGTTTAGGTGTGTTCATCCCAATTATTGCTTGGATCGCTAGTATCTTTACATTTGTTTATTGTTTAATCGTTGTCGGCCGTACATTTACAGGTAAAGTGAAACCAGACATCAAGGAAAGAGGATTGCATGAAGCGCCATTTGGAATGTTAGTGTCTCCACTTATTTTAGTAGCCTTAGTGATATTAATTTTCTTCTTCCCAAATGTTATAGGAAATTATTTAATAAAACCTGCAATGACTAGTGTCTACCCAACATTCCCTGTTGAAGAGATGACACCACGTATTTATGCGTGGCATGGGTTTAATTTGGAGTTATGGATGACGATTGGCGTCGTCATTTTGGGGATTGTCTTATATAAACTAATGAAATATTGGACTCGAGTTTATAAATGGATTCCACAAAGATTGACATTAAATTCAATGTACGAAGGTTTTATTACTACAGGTGAAAATCTTTCGGGTAATATTACGAAACGATATATGAATGGTAATTTAACGAGCTATTTTGTTTATATATATGTTTTCTTTGTTGCAATTGTAGCGGTTTATTTTATAGGTTCCGGGGCGTTAGATTGGGATCTTTCAAAAGGGGCGAAAGCAGAACATTATGAATTAATTCTTGTGTTTGTCATGATGTTTGCCTCAATTTCCCTTATTTTTGCAAAATCAAGGATATCAACAGTCTTTATCAATGGTGTATTAGGTTATAGTGTTGGATTCTTTTTCATTACTTTCCGTGCACCAGATTTAGCTTTAACTCAGCTTGTTGTTGAATCAGTTACAACAGCATTGTTCTTAATTTGTTTTAAATTCTTGCCTAAGATTAAAAAAGAGACTGGTACAAGAATGTGGAAAGTTTCAAAAGGAGTAATTTCAATATTCGTAGGGGCAACGGTAACCATTGTCGGGCTAGCTGTTGTTAACTATGACAAGTTCGCTACGATTTCTACTTACTTTGACGATGCTTATAATCTTGCCGGTGGAAAAAATATAGTGAATACGATTTTAGGAGATTTCCGTGCATTTGATACGATGCTAGAAGTAGTTGTTCTCTTTATTGCGGGCTTAGGAATTTATTCCCTCATTAAGTTGAAATCAAGAGAGGGGGATACCAAAGTTGAAAAAAGTGAATGATGTCATACTACGTACAGTTATTAAAGGCGTTGTTTTAATTATTTTAACTCTTGGCGTCTATTTATTCTTCTCGGGACATAATGCGCCAGGTGGAGGTTTTATCGGGGGTCTTGTATTAGGATCTGCAATTGTTTTACTATACATCACTTATGATATTGAGACCATTCAAAAGAAGATGCCTTTTGATTTTAAAAAGGTAGCCGCTTTGGGGGTTCTTTTAGCAACAGGAACTGCAATTGGTTCTCTCTATTTTAATGTTCCTTTTTTATCTCAAACAGATGGGTATTTTAATATTCCGATATTAGGTGAAAAACACTTATCAACAGTGACAATTTTTGAAGCGGGTGTAGCTTTAACGGTCATTGGGACGCTTGTCACGATAATCTTAAGTATTAGTGAGGATGATTAAAAATGGAATCTTTAATGGTTGTTTTAGTAGGTGTTCTCACTACTGTGGGGACATATTTAATCCTCTCACGCAATATGATACGAATTATTTTAGGATCGGCAGTTTTATCTCACGCGGTTCACTTGCTTATTTTAACAGTAGGTGGGTTAAAAACAGGAGATGTACCATTACTTAATCATTCAGATGGTCCATTTACAGATGCTTTACCACAAGCCTTAATATTAACTGCAATTGTAATTAGCTTTGCAACAACAGCATTCCTATTAGTTTTGGCATACAGAGTCTATAAGACGAATGGAACGGATGATGTTTCGGAACTGAGAGGTACGCTAGATGAGTAATATTATTGTTTTACCTCTAATCATACCTATAATTACAGCAGTTATTCTTGTGTTTTTGCGTGAAAAAAAAATATTACAGCGAATCATTACACTTATTACAATGATTTTTGTTATAGGAGTCTCCATAACACTTCTTCTGATTGTTCAATCAGAAGGTATTATGCGACTTGACTTTAGTGGATGGCTACCACCCTTTGGTATTTTATTCGTAGCTGACTCGTTTTCGATGTTATTGGTCAGTGCTGCAAATATTGTGGCGGTCATCTGTTTGATATATGCGTTTTCTACAATAGGGTATAGGCATGAACATATGTATTTTTACCCGTTCGTTCTATTATTAATTGCGGGAGTTAATGGATCGTTTTTAACTGGAGATATTTTTAACCTATTTGTATGTTTTGAGGTAATGCTATTTGCTTCTTACGTATTGATAGCGTTAGGTGGAGAAAAAATTCAACTAAGAGAATCTTTTAAATATGTCTTGATTAACGTATTAACGTCATGGATTTTCCTTGTTGCACTTGCTTTTTTATATGGAACAGTTAAGACATTAAATATGGCTCATATAGCACAAAGAGTAATGGAAGTGGGTCAAGATCCACTAATTACGACAGTAGCCATTTTGTTTTTAATCGTTTTTAGTATTAAAGCGGGATTATTATTATTCTTTTGGTTACCTGGTTCGTATGTTGTACCTCCTACAGCTGTACAAGCATTGTTTGCGGCATTATTAACAAAAGTGGGAGTTTATGCACTTATTCGAACGTTTACTTTAATGTTCCCATTAAACCAAGAAGTTACCCACACATTAATTGGAGTTATGGCGGGAATTACAATTATCGCAGGTTGTATGGGAGCTCTATCAGGAAAAGATGTTTATACAATTGCAACGTATAACGTCATTATTGGTGTAGGGTTTATCTTAATAGGATTGGCTGTTGGAACAGAGACGGCTATTTCCGGTGCAATCTATTATTTAATTCATGACATGGCAGCTAAAGGATTATTGTTCCTTTTAGTTGGTACAATGGTTTACCTGACTGGTGAGACAGTAGTTAAACGGATGAGTGGACTCATTCAATATTATCCATTGTTTGGATGGATGTTCTTTATCGTTTTATTAGCTTTAACAGGGGTTCCTCCGTTAAGCGGCTTTGTTGGGAAAATATTAATTGGACAAGGTGCCATTGAAGCAGGATCACTTGTATTACTCGGAATAGGTTTTGCTTCAAGTATTATCGTATTATACTCCCTTTTAAGAATTTTCTTAGCCTCATTCTTTGGAGAAACAACAGTAAGTGAGGAAGATAAAAAGCCGATTCCAAAAGGTGTTATGTTATCGTTTATTTTACTAACGATTTCGATTGTCTATATAGGTGTAGGTGCTGAATCCCTTTCAGTTTATGTACAAGATGCCGCCCGTACACTGATGAATCCATCCATCTATATTGAAGCAATTTTAGGGGAGGGAATGTAGTGTTTGGTCAATTCATACTAAATCTATTTATAGCACTTCTATGGCTGCTACTAGTTGATGAACATATCCCTGAACTAACAACATTCTTTACAGGATTTGTTGTTGGGATTGGTATTTTGTACGTTATGCACCGTTTTTTCGGTACGAAATTTTATTTACGAAGAGTTTTTAAAGTTATTGTATTGATTTTTATTTTTGTTCGAGAAATTTTAAGCTCAAGCTATGTCATTATGAAACAAATCTTAACTCCTAAACTGAAGATTACACCTGGTATCTTTAAATATAAAACGAAGTTAAGAGGAGATTGGGAGATTACCGCTCTAGCACTTTTATTAACTTTGACTCCTGGATCAGTTGTAATGGAGGTTTCAGAAAACGGGGAAGAGTTTTACATTCATGCAATGGATTTAGACGAAGCTTATGATGCATTAATTCGATCGATTGAAAATTTTGAGAAGGCAATTATGGAGGTGACACGATAATGAAAGAAACAATTCTTTTTATAGCTTTAGCATTATTTATGTTGGCTATTTTCTTAATTTTATATCGCGTTATCGTCGGCCCATCAATGCCTGATCGAGCGATTGCATTAGATACTATTGGAGTAAATTTTATATCGGCTATTGCCATCGTTTCAATAGTTTTATCGACAACGGCTTATCTAGAGGCAATTCTAATTTTAGGGATACTAGCCTTTATCGGTACTATTGCCTTTTCAAAATATATTGAAAGGGGCGATATTATTGAGCGGAAACGAGATAATTGAATGGATTGGTATATTTCTAATCCTATTCGGTGCTATTTTTAGTGTCATAAGTGCAATAGGATTAGTTCGTTTACCCGATGTTTATACACGCACTCACGCTGCCTCAAAAAGCTCTACATTGGCTGTATTGTTATGTTTACTAGGAACATTTCTTTACTTTTGGTCGCATGATGGATATGTCAGCGTTCGATTAATATTAGGGATTATTTTCGTATTTATAACTGCCCCAGTTTCCGGTCACTTAATTTGCCGAGCAGCCTATCGCTCACGTGTCCCACTTGCGGAAGGATCTGGAGTGGATGAATTGAAGCCGTTATTATTCGGTGCGGATGAGGATGTAGTATTAACCGATGATATTGCCGTGGTTACAAAGGATATTGTGGATAACGAGAAAAACGAAAAATAAGATATCCACAAAATACGAACACTCACTTTTAATAAGTGGGTGTTTTTTTAGTTTGTGGATAAAAATTTGGATTTTTGGCAGGAAAACGACAAATTGATATGTGGAAAATTGATAGGTTTGAGGATAAGGTTGTGGAGAATGTTAAGAATAATTTTTTGAATGGTGAGATTGTGGATAAGGTTTTTGTGAGGGTGATTGGAGATTGATCTATTACTGGAAAAATTAACTCCAAATAAAGGAGTTTTCGTTTTATAATAGATGAAGGAAGAATAAATGAGAATGCGGTCAAAATTTAAAGAAGCGGTGCGGCTTATGAACATTCTCGAAAATCTTAATATTGATGTGCTATTGAAAAGATTAGAATTTAGTAATAATGAAGAATTGAGATTCCTTGAAAAGAAACTCACAAACATGAGAACTGGTCAAATTGGTGAAGAACGACTGGCTAAAGTATTTGAAAATTATCAATTCCCTTTTTGTTATCAAGTATTGAATGGTGTTTCTTTAAATGTAGAAGCGGGAGGGAAATTTCAAACAGATTGTCTTGTCATTACCACCAATCTAATATTTTTGCTTGAAAGCAAAAATATTAGTGGGAAACTATATTTTGAGAAAAATCCCGAAAGACTAGTCCGCGAAAGAGAAAACGGACAAATAGACATTTATGAAAGTCCTGAAGTCCAAGTTGAAAGAAATGTCATCTTATTCAAGCGTTGGTTGGACGAACGAAATATTAACATCCCAGTTATAGGTTCGGCAGTATTTACTAGTGCAGTCCATCCTATCATCGTAAAAGAACCTCAAAGAATCCCTGCTCTCTTTCCAAAATCCGTTTTTGTTTTTATTCAAAAGATATGGAATGAATACCAAAATCGAACACAGTATTTATCCATTGAAGGTATTGAAAGATTAAGCGAACAAATCCGGACTGAAAGTATAAAGAACCGGTATAATCAATTTCCAGTAAAATTAGTTTGGAGTAATGAAAATAACATTAGGTTGATTAACGGTGTTCGCTGTTTAAAGTGTGGAAAGATAGGCATGATTCGAAACTACGGATATTGGGTATGTTCGTGTGGACATAAAGATAAAATTGCCCACATACCAACATTACAAGAGTGGTTTATGTTGAATAAAGAGACAATTACGAATAAAGAGTGTCGGGACTATTTGCTGATTGAGGATCGGCATTTGATCAAACGTCTACTTAAAAATGAGAATATTCTCGAATTCGGAAATACAAAGGGCACTTACTATAAGTGGAACTGGTGATTTAGTTAAAAGTTGGACCTCCTTTCAGTTGTGAAAGGAGGTTTCTTGTTTTTTTGTATTCGGTGCTGGAATTGATGGGTTGCCAGGTGTTGAAATTGCTCAATTCGGGGAGAAAGTCGCTCAATTCAGGCCAAAAGTCGCTCAATTGATGAAGGGAAAGTTGAAGTTGCTCAATTCCGCGAAAAAGTTGCTCAATTCACTGGAGAAGTTGCTCAATTCACCGGAGAAGTTGCTCAAATCGGGGAGAAAGTCGCTCAATTAAGGCCAAAAGTCGCTCAATTAATGAAGGGAAAGTTGAAGTTGCTCAAATCTGGGAGAAAGTCGCTCAATTCAGGCCAAAAGTCGCTCAATTAATGAAGGGAAAGTTGAAGTTGCTCAATTCCGCGAAAAAGTTGCTCAATTCACCGGAGAAGTTGCTCAATTCACCAGAAAAGTCGCTCAATTCACCCCAATGTCGCTCAATTAAACCGATTAGTTAGCCAAAGACTCTGCAATAGCCGGAGTCCCTCATAATAAATTTCAAAAGGAACTATAAAGGTGAACAATACTCTTCTTGATTGTCCAGAGTCGTGTTAATATTAAGGGTGAGAGTGGGGCAAATAGCTATATGCTTTGGAAATTCGGAATCGCAATTCGTAATCCACAATCTGCACTTATATTTACTGAATTTTAACCACTTATCAAACAATAATGAATCGAGCGAGTTGTTTTGAAAAAGTTACTAACATTTATCATTCTGATCGTAGGTATCTACCTATTCTTATATATAAATAATTATTGGATCGTTACATCTGAGCATGTGTTTGAATCGGAAAAGGTGCCCGAAAGTTTTGATGGGTTCCGCATTACGCAAGTTTCTGATTTACATGATGCTGTGTTTGGTGATAAACAAGAAAAACTTATTGAAAAAGTGCGAGAAACCAATCCTGACGTAATTTTTATTACTGGAGACGTAATTGATAGTAACCGATATAATCTCGAGCAAAGTCTAGATGCTGTTCGTGAATTCGTTAAAATTGCTAATGTGTATTATGTTATTGGGAATCATGAGGTTGCGAGTAATAAAGTTGACGAAATCTATGACGTAATGAAACAAATTGGGGTAACAATTTTACCAAATGTGGCCACAACGATTGAACGAAATGGTGAAAGGATCGAACTAATTGGGGTTGAAGATCCGTTAAATGGACATGATCCGCAATGGATGCTTGATGTTGCGAGAAATGGAAGTAATGGAGAATCACTACAAATTTTATTAGCGCACCGTCCGGAATTCTTTGCAACGTATGTAGCTAATAATTTGGATATGGTTTTCTCAGGGCATGCACACGGAGGGCAAGTTCGTATTCCTTTTGTAGGTGGACTTGTAGCACCTGGTCAAGGGTTTTGGCCGACATATACTGCAGGGTCGTACTCTGAAAAAACGACAATTATGTTTGTTAGTAGAGGACTTGGAAATAGTACCGTACCTTTCCGTATTTTGAACTTGCCTGAGATTGTTGTTGTCGAATTAAAATCAAAATAAATTACAAAAGGCGAGCATTGTAGCTCGCCTTTCCTTTTTATAATAGAACATTTTTCATTTCATTTAATAGTGATTCTGCGGATATGATCTTTTCGCCGCCACCTTGGACAAGTGCATCATTACCGCCACCTTTACCATTGATTAATGGTAAAACCTTCGTTGAAACTTCCTTCATATTTAAGCCTAGGTTAGCTCCCTTCGCCGCAACAAATTGAAGTTTCCCTTCATTTTCAGAAACAAGTAAAGCGACAACATCCTGATTATCGGCAACAATTGCGCGGCCAAGTTTTTGTAAAGTTTGAACGGTACGGTTTTCAAAGTTAACTGCAACAATATTATTTTCACGTGAGTTATTTACAAGTTCTTTTGCCTCAAAAACAAGTAATGCATCTTGTGCTTCTCCTAAAGACTTTTCAGTAGACTTTGCATCTTTCATTACTTTCTGAAGTGCAACTGCAGCTTCTTCTTCTGGAACACTTAAGTTTCGTGCAACCTCAGATAAGACTCTTTTCCTCATAGCTAATTGTTTTAGAACTCGATTCCCACAAACAAAGGATACTCGAATATTTTTCTTCATTTTTTCAATACCCATTATTTTTAGTAAACTAACTTGTCCAGTTGAAGTAGGGTGGGTGCCCCCGCAACCATTGTAATCGTAGTTTGGAATGATGACTAAGCGAATATCTTCTTCCACAGATACATCTTTACGTAGAGGATATTCAGAGAGCTCCTCTTTCGTAATCCACTTTGTTTCAATAGGTCTGTTCTCTAAAATGATTTCATTTGCACGTTTCTCAACAAGTGCTAGTTGTTCCTCAGTAACGGAATCTGTATTTAAGTCAATCGTGACAATTTCAGAACCTAAATGGAAGCTAACAGTGGCGAAGTCAAAGAGTTCTACAAAAGTAGCAGATAAAATATGTTGGCCACAATGTTGTTGCATATGGTCAAATCGGCGATCCCAATCTAAAATACCAGTCACTTCGCCAGTTAACGTCACAGAATCCCCTTCAAGATAATGTCTAATCTCATTCTTAACTTTTTCAACATCGATAACTCGTACACCATTAATTACCCCTGTATCATGAGGTTGGCCACCACCAGTTGGATAAAATGCTGTATTTGACAATACTACATATGGACGTCCATCTTCTTCAACACCCGAACGTTCAACGTTTGCTTTAAATTCTCTTATCATAGAATCTTGATAATAGTATAAGTCTTTCATCGATATGCCCCTTTTTATAATTATAGTCTTATTTTTTCATACTTTCGTTTAACTGTCATTTAGCATACTTCATAATAGTTGCAATTAATTGACCGAGGACGTTATTTGTTTATTATTAAAGAATGAATAGACTTTGTGTAAGAAAAAAGGAGAAGTTAAATGGAAATTAGACAATATTCTATAGAAGAGATAAAAGATCCGACTAACATAATTGAAGGAAAACGTTTTGAAGTGTTATTAGATGTTGAAATCGATGAAGAAGACGAATTATATTCTGAGGCAGGTATTGAAATTCGTGTGATTGTTGGTCAAAAAGAGGATGACATTCGAATTGTAAATTACTTCATTATTGATAAAAAGGACAACAGCTATTTAGACTTTGCTCTAGAAGAAGAAGAAGAGGAAATGATTTTATCATTTTGCCGTGAAGAATTACAAAAAGAAGACCAATAACTCTATTAACAAATAACCCAGCAATCGCTCCAAATTGCTGGGTTATTTCACGTATAAAAGGGAGCTTAAACCATGTAAACAACAAATAAACTAATGTAATAATTTAAGTTCGAGATAAATCAGCGCTTGGACAACCGATGTTTTTCATATATTAGATTATTCCACCATATAATTATCAGAAATTTCTATTAAATGAATTTTAATGATAGATAAAAGAATGTGTTATCTGTTATAATACTGATAATTATGTTTGGAGTCTGTGTTATTACAGCCACTCTATACTTGAAGAATTAGATAGTGTATCAATTCGATAGGGGGATAGGGAATTGTCTATTTTAAAGGGGTTAAAAATTCTTGATTTTTCGTCTTTATTGCCAGGATCATTTACAACGATGATGTTTGCTGATCTCGGTGCAGATATTATTCATGTTGAGTCAGAACGTCGAGTGGACCTTATGAGGATTATGCCACCATATGATGAACAAAAAGAATCCTATATTCACCAACATCTTAATCGATCGAAAAAGTCGCTATCATTAAATTTAAAAACAAAAGAAGCAATTGAAATTGTTAAAAAACTTGTATTGGAATATGACATCGTAATCGAAGGGTTTCGTCCTGGTGTGATGGGGCGATTAGGAATTGACTATGAAACTTTAAAACAAATAAATCCTAAGCTAATCTATTGTTCAATTACCGGATTTGGTCAAACGGGGCCATATCGTAATCGACCAGGACATGATATTAATTATCTATCTGTAAGTGGTATTCTTGATTATTCTAGGTTAAAGGATAAAAAACCTGTACCTATGGGAATCCAAATTGCAGATCTTGCAGGTGGATCATTGTATGCTGCGGTAGGGATATTAGCCTGTGCACTTAATCGTGAAAAAACAGGTGAAGGTAAATACCTTGATATATCTATGACAGACGCAGTCTTCACATTAAATGCATTATACGGTTCTGCCTTTTTGGGAAGTGGCGTTTTACCGAAAGCGGAAGAAGAAATTTTAAATGGCGGGACTTTTTATGATTATTACCGAACAAAAGATGGTAGGTATTTTTCCGTCGGTAGTTTAGAACCGCAGTTTCGAAAGTTATTATGTGAAGCATTAGATATTCCAGAATTAATTGATAGTACGTTTAATGCTTCAAGTTATACACAAAAACGATTTAAAGAAGCGATCAAAGATGCCTTTTTAACAAAGACCTTTGATGAATGGATGCACGTGTTCGGTGATGATTTTGAAGGTTGCGTTGAGCCCGTCCTTACCTTTGAAGAGGCAAGTAACCATCCACAATTAAAAGCTCGAAACATGGTTGTAAATATCCAAAAGGAAAATGGAGATGTACAAAAACAGATTGGTTCACCTTTTAAGATTCGTGATGTTGAACCAACTTATCATTTCGCTGGAGTAAAACTTGGTGCCCATACAGAAGAGATATTAAAAAAAATCGGTTATTCAGAAGAGGAAATAAAACGCTTACAGAATAAAGGTATTCTACAATAAAAAGGACATCCGGGCGATCTTAATTAAGTTAAGTCGTTCGGATGTCTTATTTTACATAACTCGCAACAAAATTACGTAGCTGATTGAAGTCTTCATCCATTTTTAAATACTTCGCATAAACTTCCATTAATTTATCAAATAAATCGTAGTGCTTAGTTGCAAATAACGTTTTTAAAATATTGCTTATATGCCTTGAAGACATAATTGCAATTTCATAATATGGGCTATCTTCTTGTTGATAATGCTGAAGCCACAAATCTAAGGAATGTTTAATATGTTGAGGCGAATGATCGACAATAAATATGATATCTCTTTGAACGGTTGCCTCAATACGATGTAGAGAATTATCTTCAATGTCAATTTGATTTAAATACTCGTAAATGGCTGTACATGAAGCAATCTCATTGTCTTTCAGTAAACGAAGTGCATCATGAAAATGTTTTTTATGAACATATGCATCTATTAATATATAAAATATTTTTTCTATATAATTTTTGTTATACAGTTTTATGAGTGTGCTTGGCTCTGGTTTAATATTAGGAATGACATCACTAAACTCAACGATCAGTTCAATTGCATGATTGTTTAATCGATCCTTTTGTATTAAGTATTCTCCATAAGCAATTGTACTATCAAAATCTAATTTCTTATAAGAATCAATTGCTAACATATAAGTAAGGACCGTTTCTTCTTTCTCCGTTAATGCCCATCTGCCATCTCCCCATGAATCATATACATTTTGAATGATTTTAGAAAGTTTCTGACGATGTCTTTTTCCACCATTATAGTGAGATGTAACATTAATTAATTGAAGTTCTTTTAAATGAAACGAGCGAGGATTCGAATACTCTAGTTCCATAATTAATTCATGAATCAAACTAATTGTTTTATAAGTAGAATACAATTCCTCTAAGTGTAATTTTAATTGTTTCATTAAGTTTACAGAATCATCAATTGATAAAACAGGTGTTTGCAAAAAAATAGAATAGATTTTTTTAGTGAATAACATTTTCCAAAATTGTTCTTTTTGGTTATATACTACATGGATAAAATACTTATTTCCAACGCGATAGAGGTATATACAATTCAGTCCACCTACTTGATTTGTCATTTCGATTTCTTTACCGAAAACAAGACTTATGACGTGGTCAAATCGAAGGTGATGGTGAATGTTTAAATGTTGAAAAATTGCCTGTTTTCCATTCGCTGAGTTGAAGAAATGTTGTAATCGATCATTTGCGTGATAAAGGTCAATGGAAGTATCTTGTAATTTATCAAAAAGAAATAAATCTATATTTCCCCAGTATTCATTTACAATTTTCATAATTGTATTTAGTGCTTTATCTTTTCTTAAGAGAATAAAATCGAGAGGAATCACTGCACCAAATAAAGGGTGGATTTGTAAATGGTCGCCATTTAGATGTGAATATTCTTGAATAGTAGATTCAAATAATTTGCCAATTTGCCCAGCTGTCTTTTTATAAATTGTCTCATCATACTGTAACAAAGTGCTTTCACCTCTCATAAGTCGCGTTCCTAACAAAAATATAACAAATTCTCCAACGTAATGGTGAAATTGAAATAAAAAAAGTCTGAAAAGTGACTTCTTTTCAAACAAACGTTACTTCCTATTTTTGTTTTTGACTGTATAAGTTGCTAGAATAGTAATGATATATACAACAATCGTAAAGATTAAGTTGGCTGTAGAGATTTCTCCCGTAGCTATAAAAATTCTAATTAGGTTAATAGTAAATATAGCACATACTATTAGGCATATATAGAAAGGCCATTTTTCTTTATTTTGTACCAAGGAAAATATCCTTTCTCATTCATAATCTTAGTAACAAGCATACATTATTCACAATAATTATATAATTAGAATTGGAAATCATTACTAAATTATCTGTTTGGTTTCGTAATTAGGAAAGGTATACAAACATATGACATACTTATCAATGATTTTTTTCCAAATTGTTGCTCCTATTCTAGTCCTACTAATCATTGGCGCGATTCTACAAAGGAAATTTTCATTTAATTTAAAAGCATTATCACAGCTGATCACATACTGTTTTATGCCTGTAGCCGTTTTTATGAACTTGTATGAAACAACTGTAAATTTAAGCGTATTAGCACAGGTTGCTATATTTATTATTTTATTTATCGGTAGTCAAATGATCATAAGTCATTACATTGCTAAACTACTGAAGTTAAATCGTACTGAATCGGCTGTATTTAAAAACAGTGTTGTTCTAATTAACTCAGGTAATTATGGTATTCCGGTTGCGCAATTAGTGTTCCATTCACAGCCTATTGGCGTCGCTATTCAAGTCATTCTCGTTATTTTTCAAAACGTAACGACTTATACATATGGGTTATATAATTTGATTTCGGCTACGAAATCAGGCAGTCAAATATTAAAGGACTTTTTAAAAATGCCTATCGTTCATGCCTTAGTGATTGGTGTTATTCTTAATATATTAAATATCAAGCTTCCGGTTACTTTAGAAATTCCCTTAAATCATATTTCTGAAGGATTTATTGCAGTCGCCCTAATTACATTGGGTGCTCAGTTATCTCAAATTGAAATTCGGACAATGATCAATAAAACCATTGTGATTAGTTGTTTTACAAGATTAGTAGTTGGACCTGCAATTGCCTTACTCGTTATTTGGATTCTCGGACTGGATGGGGTTGTAGCGCAGTCATTATTTATCGCTAGTTCTTTCCCAACTTCAAGAAATAGTTCAAGTTTAGCGCTCGAATATGATGTGGAATCAAATACAGCGGCACAAACAGTTCTTTTTTCCACTATTGTTAGCTGTCTGACGGTTACTTTCGTTATTTATCTATCAACGATTTTATTTGCTTAACTTATGAGAGTCACAAGTAGTTAAATTATATAAATAAAAAAATCCCTATCTCTATTACGTAAAGATTAGGGATTTTTTATTTGGATAGTGGATAACAATGTAAAGTATAGTAGTGATCATTTCGTAAAGAAATGTGTAAGCAGAGACACTACTTATAGATTCATAGAATTAATTATCTTGTTGCTACAGTATTTTCGTATGGATTAGATAGATCCATTCCATCTAGAGTAAGACCCATAGCTTTTGCAACACCTTCACCGTAAGCTGGATCTGCTAAGTAGCAGTGTAAGATGTGTTTGCGTTTGATGAATTCTTCAACACCAGCCATGTTGTCAGCTGTGTTTTGGAATAGACGTTCTTGTTCTTCAGCAGACATTAAACGGAATAACTTACCTGGTTGTTCGAAGTAGTTATTATCGTCTTCTGCGAAGTCATAAATATCAGCTGGACCATCTAAAGCAAGAGCCGGATCTTTATATTGTGGCTGAGCTTGTAGCGCACCATAGCTATTTGGATAGTAACTTAATGCACTACCGTTGTTTCCGTCAACACGACCTTGACCATCGCGGTGGTATGCGATGAATGGGCAACGTGGTTTGTTAACTGGAATTTGGTAATGGTTCACACCTAAACGGTAACGAGTAGCATCTGCATAAGCAAATAGACGAGCTTGTAACATACGGTCAGGTGAGAATGAAATACCAGGAACTACGTTAGATGGAGCGAAAGCAGCTTGTTCTACATCAGCAAAGTAGTTTTCTGGGTTACGGTTTAACTCGAATTCACCAACTGGAATTAGTGGGTATTCTGATTTGTACCAAACTTTTGTTAAATCGAACGGATTGTCTTTGTGATTTCTAGCTTGTTCTTCAGTCATCACTTGGATGTACATTTTCCATTTAGGGAAATCACCTTTTTCGATTGCTTCGAATAGGTCACGTTGTGAAGATTCACGGTCTTGACCGATTAATTTTGCAGCTTCTTCGCTAGTTAAGTTTTTAATACCTTGTTCAGTACGGAAGTGGAATTTCACATATACACGTTCTCCAGCTTCGTTAATCATAGAGTAAGTATGTGAACCAAATCCGTGCATATTACGGTAACCAGCTGGAATACCACGGTCAGACATTACGATTGTTACTTGGTGTAATGCTTCTGGTAAACTAGTCCAGAAATCCCAGTTACTATTTGCGTTGTGCATATTCGTTTTAGGATCACGTTTTACAACGTGGTTTAAATCTGGGAAGTGTAATGGGTCACGGAAGAAGAATACAGGTGTATTGTTACCAACTAAATCCCAGTTACCTTCTTCAGTATAGAATTTTAATGCGAAACCACGAATATCGCGTTCTGCATCAGCAGCACCACGTTCACCAGCAACTGTTGAGAAACGAGCGAACATTTCTGTTTTCTTACCAACTTCAGAGAAGATTTTTGCTTTTGTATATTTAGTTATATCATGCGTTACAGTGAATGTACCAAATGCACCTGAACCTTTTGCGTGCATACGACGTTCTGGAATCACTTCACGGTTAAAGTTAGCTAATTTTTCAATTAAGAATACATCTTGTAAAAGAATTGGGCCACGACGACCTGCTGTTTGTACATTATCGTTACTTACAACTGGAGCACCAGTAGTTGTTGTTAAACGTTGATTGTTTGAGTTTGTCACGTTTTTACCTCCTAAAAATTTAAATCTCTTCGAAAGACAGTATAACAAATCTAAAATAAAATTTCTACTAAATTATAATAATTCTTTTTAAGGAATTGTTGTATTTTGTCGAAACCCAATTATCTATTGGTTTTAAAAGTTATTCTTACTTCTTTTTAAGTGAGAAACCTATATATAAAGTTATATGAATGGATAGAGCTAATCATAGAGGTTTGAAATTTGTCGAATAATGCGAGATTTTTTAATCATCTTACATGAGAAACTTATATATTAGGGAATAAAATACTCCTACAGGTTTATTTCTCATTGAAAATAAGAGTATCTAATTGAAAATGAAATGATGTGAATTGACTTATTAGTGGTATGATTGAACCATTCATTTTATTGACGAAACAGAAATTTTAGTTTTTTAAAGTACCGTCATTATTGCTGGGTAATAAACCAAAATGGATCAGCTGCACAACAATTTAAGATATTTGAACAACAAGAAAAAGAAAGTAATCGTCAAGTAACTGGGGATTGGAAATGGTTAATCCCACCTATGTCACCTGCGACAACTCATATTTATCATCAGCCAATTGCCAACATAATTAAAAAGCCGAATTATTTTTATCAAAAAGCACCCGATAATGAAATGTATTTGAAATAAAATAAAGTGGTACAATTGGGCAACCAGCTGTACCACTTTCATTATTTAGTTTCTGAAATTAGTTCCATTAACTCATCTCGGTCGATAAGGAAAACGTCGTTTGTTTCCGCTAGCTTCTCTGCCTGCTTAGTAAAATAGCTATTGGTGATTACCCAGGCTTCCGTTGCTTCATACATTTTCAAAGCACCGATTATTTCTTGAACAGCTTTTACTCCAACAGAACCAGAATATCTTTTTGCTTGAACTGCAATAATATCTTCGGTATCTTCTAATATTAAGTCTGCGCCATAGTCAGAAGAAGCTTTTGTATAAGATACTTTGAATCCTCTTTTTTCAAATAGCTTTCCAAGATATTGTTCAAATTCTTCGCCTGTCATTTCATCGATCTCATAGATTCCGGCTTTTCTAAATTTTGCTGTAGCACGGGATTTTAACCAAATTTTAAAAATGATAAATAAGAGAAGTGCTAGGGAAAATGCTATAACAATTCCTTCTACTGATTTTGTATAATACCAACCGAGTAAACCTATGAATAATAATATTAATATAGGAAGGAGTCGAATAGGCTTTTTTTCTTTTTCTTTCCTCTTTCGCAAATAACGTTACTCCCTTTTACATAAAGTTAAAGCTATTGTAACACAAAAGGGTACATATGTTTGCATATAATGCACGGAACATGTGAATTAACCATTAATTTATCATACATAAGACGATAATAAACACTAATAACCTAAGCCAAATCTTAGATTATAAGTAATTCATAATACTTATCGAAATTATATAGAAGAAAATACTAACAATAAGTCATATATAAAATAAATCTTTTCTAATGATCTGAAAAAAGTTATAATATATGTTTTGTAAACGATATCTAAATTTTTGAACTAGCTATACTGTCTTTTAGATGACATCAAAGGAGATTACATCATGAGTGAAAATCGGACAGGCACACAATCTAATCAACAACAATTAAAACGCAATTTAAAAAGTCGTCATATAGCAATGATTTCTTTAGGCGGAACAATAGGGACAGGCTTATTTTTAGCAAGTGGGGCATCCATTGCAGAAGCTGGACCTGGAGGTGCGTTAGTTGCATATGCTGTAATTGGTATTATGGTCTACTTTTTAATGACAAGTTTAGGTGAAATGGCTGCTTATATGCCAACATCTGGATCCTTTAGTACATATGCCACGAAGTTTGTAGATCCTGCGTTTGGTTTTGCAATGGGTTGGAACTATTGGTATAACTGGGCAATTACAATAGCTGCAGAGATTTCAGCTGTATCCTTAATTATGAAATTTTGGTTTCCTGATAGCTCCTCAGTACTTTGGATTATATTATTTATAGCTGTTGTGTTAACTTTTAATTTGCTTTCCGTTAGAGCATATGGGGAAAGTGAATATTGGTTTGCAATGATTAAAGTTGCGACGGTTATTGTATTTATCGTCGTTTCATTTTTAATGATCTTTGGGATCCTAGGTGGTAATGACCCAGTTGGTTTTGAAAACTTCATTGTAGGAGACGCACCGTTTAACGGAGGATTCTTTGCGATCTTTGGTATCTTCTTAGCTGCAGGTTTTTCATTCCAAGGGACTGAACTACTAGGGATTACAGCGGGTGAAACAGACGACCCAGGAAAAAATATCCCAAGAGCAGTTCGTTCTGTCTTTTGGAGAATTTTATTATTCTATATTTTAGCCATTCTTGCGATTGGTTTATTGATTCCATATACAGACCCGCGTTTACTTTCAGAGGATATTGCTGTATCACCATTTACACTAGTATTTGATAAAATAGGTATTGCTTTTGCAGCTTCTGTTATGAACGCAATTATATTAACAGCTATGCTTTCTGCTGGTAATTCTGGACTTTACGCATCATCTCGAATGCTTTGGCAGCTCGCAGTTGATGGCAAAGCACCTAAGATTTTTGCAAAGTTAAGTAAAAATGGCATACCTGTTTATGCATTATTAGCAACTTTAGCTGTTGGTTCTTTAGCATTTTTATCTTCATTCTTTGGTGATGGAGTCGTTTATATGTGGTTATTAAATGCTTCAGGCTTATCAGGTTTTATTGCCTGGGTAGGAATTGCAATTAGCCATTATCGATTCCGAAGAGCCTTAATCGTCCAAGGTCGTGGCGTAGATCAACTACCATACAAAGCTAAATTTTTCCCGTTCGGTCCTCTATTCGCATTAGCAGTATGTATAATCGTCATTTTGGGTCAAAACTACACTGCTTTTACAGGTGGTTCAATTGATTGGTATGGTGTGACAGTATCGTATATCGGTATTCCATTATTTTTAATATTATGGCTTGGTTATAAAATAAGACATAAAACAAAAGTTGTACCATTAGATAAATGTGACCTAGATCATGAATAATAAAAAATCAACAAATCTTTTTTAACTGAGATTTGTTGATTTTTTTTACATAAACTGAAATTGAATCAAATCAAAATAGTTAAAAACATTTGTATGTTGTTATAATGGACATAAATACAAAGAATTAGAACGATAAAGGATGTCGAGAATATGACTGTGTCAGAGGGGTTTTACAAAAAGATTAAACAGTGGATGGTCGATCCGAAATCTGAAAAGGTAGCATATTTACCCTTTCAATCGAATGGTAACCCATATAAAGCGAACGTATTTATAGTGGGAGCAGTACCAGAACCTTACTTAGAAATTGAAAAAGATGATTTACTATTTTATTCTCATTTTTTAGTAAATCCTGTTGAATACCAAGAGCTATTTTCTGAAGATGGTGGGCCAATCTCTCGTGAATATAAAGGTTGTTTAAACTTTATGGAATGGATGAAGAAACAATTTAATGAAACGGTTGTCTTATCTTACCTAAATAGTGTTAACGTTGAAAGTACAAAAGATTTTATTGAACTGAAAAAACAAGAAAGTCCTATATATAAAAGAGGACTAGAACTGTTTAAAGTAATGGTAAATGAATTTAAACCAAAAGTAGTGATTGTACAAGGTGCAGCGAATTGGAAACAATTCCTCGCTCAATATGGGGAACAGTTAATCGACCTAGAAGGTCACGAGCAATCTGTCCAACAACTAGAGTCTCACGGGGTAGTTGCAAAACTTCCGTTAGAAACTGGGGAATTGGTTAATGTTTTAGCTTGCCGAAGCTTAAGCAACTTCGGTAAAACAGGTACAACTTTTGGAGATTTAAAAGGTAATTTAAGTGAATTATTGCAAAATTAAATATAATGGAAATTCAGAAAGAGCGAACGTTTAGTGAAAAAACCTCCTGTTTCGTTCATCATTTCCGAATGATTTTTAGAAAATTAGAAAAACCTATTGCATTCGACATAATTCGTGTTTATAATGAGGTGCGTTGTTAACTAAATATTTTAAAATTTAATAGATAACTCATATAATCGCGGGAATATGGCTCGCAAGTTTCTACCGATTTACCGTAAATAAATCGACTATGAGAGACAATAAAAATAGATAATACTTTATATTATCTATTTGCTTTCGATTTTTTAACCCGAAAGGCTTGTTGACTCATAGAGTAAATAAGCTTTCGGGTTTTTTATTTTTCAGATGAGTATTTTACTAGAAGGGAAGTCATCTTTTTGAATTTACTAAAAGAGAAAATTATCAGTGAAGGTAAAGTTTTATCAGATACAGTATTAAAAGTAGACTCATTTTTAAATCATCAAATTGATCCACTTTTAATGAAAGAAATTGGAGAAGAATTTGCCAATCGATTTACGGATGAGGTTATTACAAAAATCTTAACAATTGAATCTTCAGGAATCGCGCCATCAACAATGTTAGGTTTAACAATTGGTGCTCCAGTAGTATTCGCTCGTAAAAGAAAATCATTAACATTATCGGGTAATGTTTATACTTCAAAGGTTCATTCATTTACAAAAAATGAAACGAATGAAATTTCGGTATCCAAAGACTTCATATCATCAGATGATAATGTCCTAATTGTGGATGATTTCTTGGCTAACGGTGAAGCAGTAAAAGGGTTGCTAGATATTGCGAAACAAGCAGGAGCAACAATAGTTGGTGTAGGGATTGTAATAGAGAAAGGATTCCAACAAGGTGGACAACTACTACGTGAACAGGGGTTACGAATTGAATCACTGGCAAATATTAAATCTTTAGCTAATGGCAAAATTGAATTTTTTGATTAACCAAAATTAAATCGGAGGATTAAAACCATGAATAACGCAAAAGCGTTTACGCTAGGAATTCAACATTTACTTGCAATGTATGCTGGAGCCATATTAGTTCCTATTATTATAGGTGGTTCACTAGGCTTTTCACATGAACAGATGACCTATTTAGTTGCCATCGATATTATGATGTGTGGTGTTGCAACTTTGCTGCAAGTGATGAAACGAAAGTTCTTTGGGATTGGATTACCAGTTGTTCTAGGATGTACATTTACAGCAGTATTCCCAATTATCGCGATTGGTGCAGATAAAGGAATTGGAGCTATTTATGGAGCAGTTATTGCTTCTGGTATTATTGTTGTTTTAATTTCTAGTTTCTTCGGTAAGTTAGTGAAATTTTTCCCACCAATCGTAACAGGCTCAGTTGTTACTATTATTGGAATCTCTTTAATACCTGTAGCCATCAACAATATGGGTGGTGGCCAAGGAGCAGAAAATTTTGGTTCTTCTACTAATATAGCGCTAGCAATGGCTACATTAATTATTATTCTATTAATCTATCGCTTTACTACAGGCTTTATACGTTCAATTTCTATCCTATTAGGCTTAGTAATCGGTACGATTATTGCTAGTTTTATGGGTAAAACTGATTTTTCTCCGGTTGTTGAGGCAGGTTGGCTACATATTGTACAACCATTCTATTTTGGTACCCCAACATTTGACATAGGTGCGATTATTACGATGACACTAGTTGCAATGGTATCTCTAGTAGAATCTACTGGTGTTTACTATGCATTAAGCGATATTACAAAACAACAAATAGAATCAAAGGATTTATCAAAGGGATATCGATCTGAAGGATTAGCATCTATTATTGGCGGGATTTTCAATGCATTTCCTTATACTACGTTTTCACAAAATGTAGGTTTAGTAAAAATGACTGGTGTGAAGGAACGTAAAGTCATTTTCATCACTGGATCATTATTAGTATTACTTGGTTTTTTACCAAAGGTAGCTGCGTTAACAACAATTATCCCTACATCAGTGCTTGGTGGTGCAATGCTTGCGATGTTTGGTATGGTTGTAACTCAAGGAATAACAATGCTTGCCCCTGAAATTGTGCGCTCACCTGAAAACGCAATGGTAGCAGCAGTTGCAGTTGGGTTAGGAGCTGGGGTTGTATTTGTACCTAATATCTTTGCTGTTCTTCCTGAGTGGATTTCTATCTTAACTTCTAATGGAATTGTATGTGGTTCAGTAACAGCGATTGTATTAAATATTGTGTTTAATATGATTGGTACAAAAAAAGAAGATCCAATGCATGCTGTAACTGTTGAGGTAAAATAGTAAAAAGGTGTTTCTAACTTACGAGAGTTAGAAACACCTTTTTATCTTGATAGAACTTCATCTAATGTAGGAAGAGATTCAATTGCGCCTATTTTTTCACAAGCTATTGCTCCAACTTTATTGCTAAATTGTATAATATCTGTCCAATCCATAATAGTAAGTAACTTCGGGTTTTCTAGTTTGTCTAATTGATATAAAGTTGCACCAACAAAAGCATCACCAGCCCCGGTAGAATCTATCGCTTGAATTGAGATACTTGGAACGATTGTAGTTTGACCTTTTAAAGAGAAGAAAGTGCCAACTTTTCCTAACGTTACAGCAATACTTTCGACACCGAAAGAGTGCAAGATTAGAACTGCTTTTCCAATAGTTGGTTCGTTCGTTAATACATAGAGTTCTTCCTCACTAACTTTAATGAAGTCACAATACGGTATACAATCAAAAACGTGCTTTTTAAATAGTTCTACATTATCTCCCCATAAATCTGTTCGATAATTAGGGTCAAAGGTAATGTAATGATTATGATTTTTTGCATACGCCATTAAGTTTTTATATGTTTGTTGAAATGGTTGTGTCAAAAGAGCGGTCGCTGAACCAAAGTGAACAATGTTTACAGAAGTAAGTGCAGCTAGTGGTATTTCATCCATTGTTAAATTAGCATCTGCACCTCGATTAAATACAAAATCTCTTTGTCCATCTTCTTGTAATGACACAAAAGCTAGGGTAGTTGGAGCGTGGTTGTCTTTTAATAATAAATCTGTGCAAACACCAATTGAATTCAATGTAGATTCGAGAAAAAGACCAAAAGGATCATTTCCAACTTTACCTAAGAAACGTGCCTTCCCACCTAGTTTTGCAACTGCTGCACAAACGTTTGCTGGTGCCCCTCCAGCCTTTTTAATAAATATTGAACCTTCTTTCAAGTCTACGTTTATTTCATTACAGAAAAAGTCAATTAATAATTCCCCAACACATAAAATAGATTCTCTCATTGTTTATCCTTTCATAGTAACAATTTCAATAAGCCTTCGATTCATTAAATAAATTATAAAACCTTTTTTCGTAGTCTTTTATGATACTAACAAATTATTATATTAATGAAAAATATTTGAAATTTTCTGTTCCGTAATATATAAATGGAGTTTAAATTTTGTTAAAATTACTATTTATAGAAGAATAATAGGAATTAAAGACTATTGAAAAATACAAGATGTTAAATGTATTATATTCATATCTTTTTACTATGAATTGAAGGAGCTGTGTTTATGGCTTATATGATAATAACAGGATTGATTTGCGGTGCGTTGCTTGGATTCGTTATGCAAAGAGGTCGATTTTGTTTAACTGGTGGATTCCGTGATATGTATTTAGCTAAAAATAATCGCATGTTTTATGCATTGTTAATAGCTATTGCTGTTCAAAGTGTAGGAGTCTTTTTATTAATAGATTTAGGAGTCTTTGAATATTCTGCAGGGACGTTGCCAATTGTATCTGTAGTTGTCGGATCTTTTATTTTCGGTATCGGTATTATATTAGCAGGGGGCTGTGCAACTGGTACATGGTATCGTGCGGGTGAAGGACTAATTGGAAGCTGGATAGCGTTAGCTGGATATATGCTGATGAGTACAATTATGAAATCAGGTGTATTAGCACCATTTAATCAGAAAATGCAACAAAGTTCTGTATTACCTACTAACTCAATTGCTGATACTTTTGGAATCAATCATTGGTTTATTGTCATTCCATTTGTAGCGATTGTTGTGTTTATTGTATTTAAACAATTATCAAAACCAAAAGTTGCTATTCCTTCATTGAAAGCAAAACGTACAGGTTTAGCACATATTTTATTTGAAAAACGTTGGAATCCGTTTATTACGGCAGCTTTAATAGGTGTTATTGCATTGATTGCTTGGCCATTAAGTGCAGCAACTGGCCGTGTATTTGGACTTGGAATTACAACTCCATCGGCAAATATTCTTCAATATTTAACAACTGGTGATAGCGCGTTTCTTAACTGGGGAGTCTTTTTAGTTTTAGGTATTTTTGCTGGCTCATTTTTTGCTGCAAAAGCAAGCAAAGAGTTTCGCTTTAGAATGCCTGATGTTAAAACGGGAATTAACAGTTTCGTTGGTGGTAATTTAATGGGTGTTGGCGCTAGTCTTGCAGGTGGTTGTTCAATCGGAAATGGCTTAGTTATGACAGCTGTAATGACTTGGCAAGGTTGGATTGGCTTAATCTTTATGATTTTAGGGACTTGGACTGCATCATATTTCGTATATGTTCGTCCACGTCAGAAAGCCAAAGCTGCAAAATTAAAAGAGCAAGTAGTAACAGCCTAATTTTAGGAGGGAAATCTTATGATCAAGAAATTAGAAGTATTAGGTATGGTTTGTCCATTTCCTTTAATTGAAGCGCAGGAAGCAATTCAAGAGCTTAATTCTGGCGACGAATTAGTGGTAGATTTTGATTGTACACAAGGTACTGAATCAATTCCTCGTTGGGCAGCGGAAGAAGGGCATACAGTAACGAACTTCGAACAAATTGATGAAGCTGCATGGACGATTACTATTCAAAAGAACTAGTTTATGTAAAATAAAGTGAACCCTATTCTGTAATTGAGGATTACGGAATAGGGTTCTTTATTATAATCGGTGAATTAATTTCTAATATTAATTAAATTACTTACTTATTCTGCATTTGGATGAATCATTTTCTTAGGATCAATATATTGTTCAAATTGCTCTTCTGTTAGCAATTCAAGAGCTAATGCCGCTTCTTTTAAAGTAGTTCCTTCTTTATGAGCCTTCTTTGCAATTTTAGCCGCATTTTCGTAGCCGATATAAGGATTTAATGCAGTAACTAGCATTAATGAATTTTCTAGGTTGCGTTCTAAAACTTCATGATTGGGTTCAATTCCAACTGCACAGTTATCATTAAATGATTTCATCGAATCTGCTAATAATCTTACGGATTGTAAGAAGTTATAAATAATAACTGGTTTAAATACGTTTAATTCAAAGTTACCTTGGCTCGCTGCAAAAGCGATCGTTGCATCATTTCCTACAACTTGAGTAACAACCATCGTTAATGCTTCAGACTGAGTAGGGTTTACTTTACCTGGCATGATGGAACTTCCTGGCTCGTTTTCAGGAATCGTAATTTCACCAATACCGCTTCGAGGGCCACTTGCTAACCAACGAACGTCATTTGCAATCTTCATTAAATCTACTGCTAATGCTTTGATCGCGCCGTGAGCTGTAACAATTTCATCATGGCTCGTTAATGCGTGGAATTTATTCACTGAAGAAGTGAATGTTTTACCTGTAATTGTGCTAATCTCTTCTGCCACCATATCCCCAAATTTAGGATGTGCATTAATGCCAGTACCTACTGCTGTACCACCAATAGCAAGTTCTTTTAAAAATTCTGTTGTTACTTCAATCATTTTTTCAGATTTAACAAGCATATGATGCCAACCACTGATTTCTTGACCAAGTGTTAATGGCGTTGCATCCTGTAAGTGAGTACGGCCAATTTTAATAATATCTTTAAAGCTTTCCGATTTTTCTTTTAAAGTATTTTTTAATAACTGAAGTCTTGGTAATAAATAATCTTCAACTGCTTCAACAGCAGCAACATGTAGAGCTGTAGGGAATGTATCGTTAGAGCTTTGTGATTTATTGACATCATCATTTGGATGAATGCGTTCAGTAGATCCTTGTTCCTCAAGTAGTTGATTTGCGCGGTGAGCGATTACTTCGTTTACATTCATGTTTGATTGAGTACCGCTACCTGTTTGCCAAACTACGAGTGGGAATTCGTCATCCCATTTACCTGCGATGATTTCATCTGCGGCAGATACAATTGCTTTTGCTTTCATTTCAGAAAGCTTTCCAAGTTTATTGTTAGTGATTGCCGCAGCTTTCTTTAAAATTGCAAATGCACGAATAATTTCAACCGGCATTTTTTCTGTTCCAATTTGGAAGTTCTCTTTACTTCTTTGAGTTTGAGCACCCCAAATTTTATCAGCTGGTACGCGAATTTCACCAAGCGTGTCTTTTTCAATACGATAATCCATAATACCAACACCCCTTATATTGTTATAATTTAGTTATACATTAAAGAAGAACACTATATCTAGTAATAAGGCTGCAACAATGTAAAATGTTGCAGCCTCGTAAGTGTCAAATGACACGATATATCAATAGGGAAAAGGAGTCAGTTGCTTGAGAAAATGTATATTGGAGACTCCTTAAGTTTTGATGAGAATTATATTTAAGAGAGACTTATAGGGGGGGTACAACTCAAAAAGCAATTCTCAACGATAATGATAATCGTTATCAATTAGGTTGTCAACTAAAATCATAAAATAAATAAACACCGCCTTAAAAAGAAAGCTTGTAGCTTTCCATCATTAAGCGGTGCTTTAGGAAATATTCAATTGATGTCACCTCAAGGTTAAATAATTTTCACATAAAAATCTTTTCCGTTATTAATCAATGGAACAAGACTTGAATTTTTATGTTGATAGTAGTCTGCAATGGACTTTGCAAATCCTGAATAGCCATTTAAGAAGGTGCCATGAATTAGTTCCTTTCCAGGATTATGAAACTCAAAATACATTCTAATATCATTTGGCATTGATTCTAAAATTTCATAGAGATCATTAATCGGAATATGAATCCCTCTTGTATAACGACATTCCCTTTTATAAGTGTCATGTGATACATTAATCGGAGTGGATTCTACAACAATTTGAACATCTTCCATCTAAACAACTCCTTTTGTATGATATTTTTTACATAAATAGGTAATACCTAACCTATTTTTAATATTATAGCAAAACAAATGCATAGTTGTCAGAAAATTTTGTAAAAATTATTATAAAATTATTTTAAGTATATTAAAATTGATAAACTTTCATACAGAAAAATTTCATGATGTACCAAAAATTGTGAAAGTCATGAATACGCCAAGGCGCAATTGATTTACCAATCAGATTGTTGAAGCTCCTCAGCAATGATTTGAAGATCATATGCATTGACTAATATTATTTCATAATCATGATTCTCGATATATTGATCTGCTAATCGTTTAAGATACTTAGGGGAACCTTCATTTTCTTCATCGTAAATTAATAACAGTGCATCTGTATTTTGAATGATGAATTTATCTTTTTCTATAAACTGCCATGATGCTTCATAAGGTCGTTTTGTCACGCTAGTAACAAAATCTGCTTGTCCTAAAATATAAGCATATTTCTGTTGTTTTACTTCGTTCCAATTTTTTTCTTGTTCTAGAAATGGTGTGATGATTGAATATTTCAAATGTGTAAATTCTTTTCGAAGATCAATGACTACTTCTGCAGCCCAAGTTTCAACACCTTGACCTCCACTAATTACGACCCACTCTAATCCATCATCTAGCAATTTTCTTAACTCATTTTCAATCGCTTTCTTAATTATTGATATGCCGGGATGTTTATCGTTAAATATACCAAGTTCGTGTGCGCGGTATCCTGATATGTAGAGAGTTTTAATCATATTTACTTTACTCCTTATATGTATTTCTTACCTTTACTATATAGCATTCACAACAAAACGAAAAAAGAAGTTATTCGAAGTGTGTTCGAATAACCTCTTTCGTGAATATAAAAAATCTTGAAGATTAAGCAAATACTTTTTTAATTCTTTCAAGTGCCCAATCTATTTCTTCTTTACTAATAACTAAAGGTGGTGCAAAACGAATAACGTAATCATGAGTCTCTTTACATAATAAGCCTAAGCTCATTAATTGTTCGCAATATTTACGAGCTGGTACTGTTAACTCAATACCGATAAATAAACCTTTACCGCGAACTTCTTTTATTTCAGGGTTATTAATAGTACGTAATTGTTCTTGGAAATAGTTACCCAATTCTAACGAACGTTCAGTTAAATTCTCTTCTTCAAGAACTTCTAGGGAAGCTATAGAAACTGCACAAGCTAATGGATTCCCACCGAAAGTTGAACCATGTGAACCAGGATTTAATACGCCAAGAATATCACTGTTTGCACAAACAGCAGAAATTGGCATAACACCGCCGCCAAGCGCTTTACCAAGAATAATGACATCTGGTGTAACATCGTCCCATTGGTGTGCGAATATTTTACCTGTACGCGAAAGTCCAGTTTGAATTTCATCCGTAATGAACAATACGTTATTTTCTTTACATAGTTGTTCCGCTTGTTTTAAAAATCCTTCTGGTGGTATTACGATTCCTGCTTCTCCTTGAATTGGTTCAACGATAAAAGCAGCAGTGTTTGGAGTAATGGCCGCTTTAAGTGCATCAATATCTCCATAAGGGATTAATTTAAATCCTTCTAGCATAGGGCCAAATCCACGTTTATATTCAGCTTCTGATGATAATGAAACTGCTGCCATAGTACGGCCATGGAAGTTCCCATTACAGCCGATAATTTCTGCTTTATTTGCTTCAACACCTTTTACTTCATAAGCCCAACGACGAGAAACTTTAATCGCAGATTCAACTGCCTCCGCACCAGTATTCATTGGTAGAATCATATTTTTGCCAGTTAATTTTGTTAGTTTTTCGTACCAAGGGCCTAGTTGATCATTATGGAAAGCGCGTGAAGTTAAAGTAACACGGTCTGCTTGATCCTTTAATGCTTGAATAATTTTTGGATGACGGTGACCTTGGTTAACTGCTGAGTATGCAGAAAGCATATCCATATATTTATTGCCTTCAGGATCTTTTACCCAAACCCCTTCAGCTTCCGATACGACAATTGGTAGTGGATGATAATTGTGGGCACCTAATGTTTCAGTTTGTTTAATAAGGTTTTCAGATGTTGTGTTCGTCAAAGTAATTCCTCCTTATAAATATAAAATGTCCTATATCAGAAAATGTGAAATCCAAAAAGAATTAACACGAGACAAATGAGAAAAAGTTAGTCTACTTATTATTTCTAAATGCAAAACCAAAAACCCTTCATTTCCAACCATACTTAGTTATGTTAATTTTACACCATTTATCCATAACTAAAAGGTATAACGTTATTTGGAGTCGAATGGTTGTTTGCTTGCCACAATTAATGAAAGATTACCAATAAAACTTAATATTTGGAAATGGATTTTCGCAAAGTCATCTATAGTTTTCCCCTTATAATCTTCTAACCACTCTTGGAACAGACCTAAGATAGCAGAAGTAAAAAATTCTGAAAAATATCTCTTGAATTCTTCTTGAGCAAGCATTGGTGAATATTCGGATAAACGTACAATAAGTGTATCTTTCAGTATTTCCTTCATTTTTTCCGAAAAGGAGGGGTCACCTTGATTCCCAAGAGCCAGTTTCATCCTACTCTGGTGGAATGAAACGCAGACTATCATTAGCTATTGCACTTATTCAAAATCCTAAAATATTAATTTTTTGATGGATGGTTACAAATGGATGATGGTGTCATGTTACTTACATTATTAAATGATCAGCCTTCAAGAGCGAGTGCAGTAAAAATGCAACTTGCACAAACAATTAATTCATCTTAATGAAACGATACTTGTTTTTCATTAATAATGGCTGGTTATTTTTGTTGCAAATAAAGGATTGTTTCTAAAAACACTATTGCTGTTCAATCCGCAATTTAGAACCTCTAAGCTGGTCTTGTATAAACAAATCAATCATTTCTATCAATTTTTCAGGTGTTTCGTCCATTTCCCCCATTAACCAACTTTCTACAAGTGAAGCGAGAGAAACTGTGAAGAAATGAGTTAGGAAAGACATATAATCTTTTGGGGCATGAAGCTTTTCTCCAAATTCCGATACAACACGACCAATGATGTTATAGATATCCGTATAGAAGAATCTTTTTAAATGGCTTCGCCCAAGCGACCGTAAAGCACAAGTTGAAAATTCTCGGTTTTCATCAAGGTAATGAAATAGTTGTAATAATCCTTCTTGCCAAACATTAACACTTTCATGAGCAGCTAGTAACTGTAATGCTTCTTGTTGAAAAGTCCATTTCAAAAGGTCATAAATGTCCTCAAAGTGATAATAAAACGTTTGGCGATTAACGCCAGCGTTATCTGTTAGTTCGCGAATTGATATTTTTTCAAAGGATTTAGTCTTCATCAATTCCTTTAAAGAAGTGGCAAGTATACGTTTTGTTTCGATACTATTTTTCAATGATAAAACCTCGCTTATTTAAACATTTCCTCCTAAATTGTCTATATTTTAATTGTATTTGACGTGTTAGGGTATTGATAGTATTTTTAAAAAACTACAGTGAAGTTGAAGAAAGGAAATGATGAGTGGTGAAAAATTGGCTAAATGTACGTACATTGTCATTAGTTTTTTGGGTAATCGTTTCTACTATAATGATTATCACTATGCCAAATTTAGATACACTTGTACGAGAAAAGGGGCAAACAGAAATCCCTTCATACATGCAAAGCCAAGTTGCATCAAAGTTGTTAACTGAGATGGATGAAGAAGGTACGGAAACGTATCAGTTTATCGCAGTATTTAATAGCGGGAATAAGGAAGAGTTAAGTCAAACTCAATTAGAAGATATTGAATTAGCAATTGAAAAACTTCGTGAAAAAAGTGATTCCTTAGGCATTACAAATATATTGGCACATACGGATAGCGAAGAGACTAAAAAGCAACTCGTAGCAGAAGATGGGACGACAATCTTAACCCAAATTGCAATTGATGAAAAAATGGGAACTGTTGAAGAGGTTGCAGAAAGTCTAAAAAAACATACAACAATTAGTTCTGTAGATTCTTACCTAACTGGTACAGATCTTGTCCTTGATGACTTTGCAAAATCGTCTCAAGAGGGGATTCAAAAAACAGAAATTATTGCGATTATCTTTATCTTAGTTGTATTAGTTTTAGTTTTCCGTTCTCCAATCGTTCCGATTATTTCTTTAGTAACTGTTGGGGTTTCCTACATTGTTTCTCTAGGAATCGTTACACAACTAGTTGACAAATTTGATTTTCCATTTTCGAATTTCACCCAAGTGTTTTTAATCGTTATTCTCTTTGGGATTGGAACAGATTACAACATTCTTCTATATACACGCTTTAAAGAAGAGCTGGGTAAAAATAATCATATATTAAAGGCAATTACGGAAACGTATCGAACTGCTGGTCACACCGTTATTTATAGTGGTATCGCAGTATTTATAGGATTTATGGCTTTATTCTTAGCAGAATTTAAGTTATATCAAGCTACTTCTGCTGTGGCGATTGGTGTGGCAGTACTATTATTAGTATTAATTACACTAAACCCATTCTTTATGGCTGTTCTCGGTATTAAAATGTTTTGGCCAGCCAAAAAGATTAATGGACATAATGAAAATAAATTATGGCACTTCCTAGCGAAGCATTCATATTTCAGACCGATTGCTGCACTCGCTATTATCGCTGTATTTTGTGTACCTTTTATTTGGAGTAATTCGAATGAACTTAACTATAATGATTTAGTAGAAATTAGTGACGAATATGAATCAAAACAAGCGATATCAGTAATTGAAGATCATTATTCTGCAGGATTTTCATCACCAACCAATCTTGTCATTAAAGCAGATGAATCTCTTGCAACACAAAATGGCTTAAAAGAACTCGATCAACTTGCAGAAGCTATTTCTAAAGTAGAAGGAGTTTCCGAAGTTTATTCAGTAACTAGACCTACTGGCGAGATAATTTCAGATCTATATATTGATGACCAAGTTACTAATTTAAACGATGGTTTAGGCAGTGCACAAGAAGGGCTTGGAACAATTAATGATGGACTTTCCGATGCGGAATCTGAATTAGGTAAATTCGATGAAAATAGCTTTGATAGTGTTAATGATTTAATCGATGGTACTGAAACAATGGAAAGCGGTGTTGGGCAATTAAATGATGCCCTAGATCAAATAGTAAAAGGTTTTAATGATGGAGCATTAGGTGCAAAAGAGTTGGCCACAAATTTAAATCTGATTGAAGAAAATGTGAAATTACTAAGTTCTGCTACATCAGAACTTCAAACAGGTTATTCACAACTAGAAACTGGATTTGGATCATTTTCACAACTCTTTACAACTATTAGTGAAGCTTTAACAGGTATGAAAGATGGGTATTCAGCAATTGAACAGTCTATGAATGCTTTGATCCAATCAAACCCAGAACTACAAACAGATAAAAATGTTCAAACAGCTCTTCAAACAGCAGTGGCTGCACAGCAAAATATTGCACCACTTATGGATCAATTAACTAAATTAACACCTCAATACAATTCATCTGTTGAATCATTTAGTCAAGCAAATGATGCATTATCATCAATTACTTCTGGTTTACAGCAAATTGAAGATGGTGTAACTCAGTTGAGTGATGGAGCAGATGAATTAGCTCAAGGTTTACAATCTGGCGCTGATGGAGCAACACAAGTTGCAACGAAGTCATCAGAGCTTGAAACAGGGCTAAATTTAATAACTGAAGGACAAAGACAATTACAATCTGGTTTAACAGAACTTCAGGACAAAATGACATTATTGCAGGATGGTTTAGCAAAAAGTACAGATGGCTTAACTGAAATTAATGATGGTCTTCTAGAAGCGAAGGATTATTTAAATGGGCTAGGTGCTTCCAATAAAGTCTTCTATATTCCCCAAGAAATATTAGATGGGGAAGACTTTGAAGAAAGTTTATCAATGTATATGTCTGATAATCGTCAAACAACAAAAATGATGATTATTTTAGATGTTAACCCTTATTCAAAAGAAGCGATGTCAATTATTAAAGAAGTTGATAAGCAAATAAAAGCAGTATCACAAAGTTTAAGTATTAAAGATGCTGAATTTGCTTTAGGCGGTAAATCCGCTGTGAATGTGGACTTACAACAAATGTCAAGTTCAGACTTTGCTAGGACTATTACCATTATGTTAATAGGAATTGCGATTGTGTTAATTATTATTACTCGTTCAATATGGCAACCAGTGGTCATTATCGGGTCGCTGATATTAGCTTACTTTACTACCCTTGGAATAACTGAAATCATTAGTGAGCAATTATTAGATCAAAGCTTATTAAGCTGGAACGTACCATTCTTTAGTTTTATCATGATTGTTGCACTTGGTGTGGATTACAGTATCTTCCTAATGATGAGATATCGTGAAGTAGAAGAAAAAGGTACTGAAGGAATAATTGAAGCAGCCAAACATATTGGTGGAGTCGTTCTATCTGCAGCATTAATTTTAGGTGGAACATTCGCAGCTTTAATCCCTTCTGGAATTGTTACATTAATGCAAGTTGCGATCTTTGTAATTGTAGGTCTTGTTTTACTAAGCATTATGATGTTACCGATTCTTATGCCAGCTGTAATGGGGGGATCTACTAAACTAATAAAAGTATTTAAGAAAGATAAATAAACAATGAAACGATTCCTAAGGATTAACTATATACTTAGGAATCGTTTTTATTTTGAATAAATCTTATGTCTTCTATTTGGATTTTCTTTGGTTTCATGTTTGAAAGTAAAATGATAATGGTCGTTTTTAGAAGATTGAGAACTCATAAATATCCCCTTCGAAAATGACACAATTAATGTGTTTTTCTGTTTTAGAGCATATTTTTAGAATAAGTTTTAATCTACTCAATCAGTCAAAAATTCCATTACGATGAAAAAAATATTTAAGGATACCTATTAGTGGAGGTGGACTAATAAGGTATCCTAGTTGAGGTGAAGCTTTAAAGGGGTTTTTTGTGGTAGAGATCAATCTGGGGTAAGCTGATTATTATTCCATAAACTTTTTATATGGGTCAGCTTTTCTTTTCACTTTCTTTAAAGGCATGCCTTTATAATAATATTTCTTTGTATATTCCTCTTTACCGTGAACATAATCGTATTCATCTTTCCAATGGTGCTCTTTCTTACAATGATTACATTGATGTTTATCATCATGCTCTTTATGTTTTTTCATTTGTTCGAAAAGCTGATCAATGTTTAATAAGTTGTGTTTATATAGAAGTTTTAATAAATCAGGTAGCCATATATGATCTGGCTTATCATCATGGTGCGGCATTTTTTTCTTCATCTCTTCTGATGATGAGGATGATGATGATTCTAATTCGAAGTGGAATTTACCGCATTTAGAGCATTTATGTTTACCGTATTTAGGGAAATCATATTCAAAGCTGGAAGAGTCATCCATCATAAACTCATCAACTTCTTCATATTCAGTGAAACTTGGCTCTAATTCATAATGACGAGAATGTTTCTCTGGTACTTCATATTTTTCTTCCCATTTACTTGGAGTTTTATCATGATGTTTTTTGTCTTCGTGTTTCCACCATTTAGGTTGTTCCATTTTACAATGTTTACATTCTGATTCGTGATGAGGATATTTTGAATCTTTTTCCTTATCATGTTTTTTATCTTTTTCAAAATCAAAATGAGTTATTAATGTAAGTAACATCGTAAATAGATGTTTCATAGATTGTGGATCCATCTTAAATGTAGGAGGATTGAAATCTTTCATATCATTTTTTTCTTCTAGTTTTTTATGATTCTTTTCTTTTCTTTTCCCGCATGACGGGCAAATTTCGGGGTCATGGTGGTTTGGATAATAACTAGAACTCATTTCTTCACCTCCTTTTCGTAATCATCATATTCCCATGATAGAGAATGTGAATAGACGATTAGCCAATGAAATGAAAAATGTGCTAGTGTCTAGAATTGATATTTGAGGAAATAGCCTAGTTTTTTATAGAAAATTAGGAGATTGTCTAAAAATAGTATTTAAACATGGGGGAATATAATTAAAAAAACGGCAAAAAAATACAGTTGCTAAACGCAACTGTAAGAAAGGAATCATTCATTCATTTTGAAGTTCTGTTATTTGATTTAATTGTTTACGATCACTAAAGAGTTTGCCAAATAGTAATGTGGCAAGTGCGAAAATGATAATCGTACCTGCAAATGTTAACGGTGCTTTATAGCTATTAAACAACGTTTCAAATCCACTCGCCATGATCGGACCAACAATCTGTCCTAACGCATAGGCTGTAGTTAAAATGGATACAACGGCTCCACTTTGCTTTGGAAATAATTCTCTTACGTAAGCTGTTGAAATGGAAACAATGCCTACGAAAGTAAATCCAAATAACAATGCAGATAATAATACACTCCAAGCAGTTTGAGAAAATACAGGAAGAAGGATCCCTATTATTTGTAATATGTAAGCAATGGATAATACTTTAACAGTCGACATTTTTGAAATTAACGCCATCCATATGGGTGCTGCAGGTGTTGCAGCAATTCCTGCTATTACCCAGCTAAAACTAGCAAATGGTCTTAAGCTTTCGATATTATAAATAATATCCACTAAAAATGTACCAGTGATAATATAGCCTAAACCTTCAAGTCCATAAGCAATCACTAGCCATGGCATAAATCCACGGAAAATTTTTGTTTCTCGAGTTTTCTTAACTTTTTCCCCATCTTGTATCGTAATACTTCTCCATAATGTCATCGTTGTGATCAGGAATATTGTCGATAAAATTCCGAAGCCAATCCAAGTGCCTTCCCAAGAAAATGAGGCTTCGAAAAAGGGAACAAACAATCCTGAAATAGCAATTCCAAGTCCAATTCCTGAAAATAAATAACCAGACCAACGGCTAAGAAAATGCTTAGCTAAATAATCCAATATGATACTAGATGTTAAGACGAATATATAACCGGCTGTTATTCCAGCAATAAGGCGTAAAATAATCCACAATAAATAAGAGTGTGTAATTCCCATACATAGAATAGACAATACATTTAGAACAACTGTAATTAGTAAAAAATTCTTTTTTTGACGATAAATATATCCCGCACCAAGAGCACCAATAAAATACCCGATATAATTACTAGATGCTAAAAAGCCTGCTGCCTCAAAAGTCATCCCCTCATCAATTCGCATAAACGGTAGGATAGGCGTAAATGCAAAACGACTAATGCCCATTGCAATAACTAACAATAATACGCCCCCGAATAACACCCCAATATGTTGTCGCGACATAGTACAACCCCTTTGTAGGTAAACTCTATAACTAAATTTCCCAAGTTTTATCTAATTCTAACACTATGAAAATATGAAGCAATAGGAATATTGATACTTGAATAGAAAGATTGATTCGTGTGAACTTAATACTTTTAGTATTGAGTGACGAAAAATCCAAATGTTGAATGTTTAGCGTAAACGAGTATTAAATTCGTAAAATTTTTGGCCCTTGATTAACGAAAAGTATTTGGACTATCTATTACTATACATCATTAGATAGAATGTTATAAATTATTAAAATATATAACCTGTTGCTAGCAAATATTACGTAGGAGAAGACAAATGCCAATTTATTAGGAGATTAATATGAACTAAATAGTAATCTAATTACATAATAGGGTTGTATTAAGTATGAAAATTAATATGGGTAGATATTAGCTATCGGGTCAACATGAACTTGTAGGCCCATTTCTTTATAAACGAAAGTCCACATCACGATGTGGACTTTTTGTGCGACGGGCAGTTGCATGGAGTGCTGATACTCAGCACTCTTCTTTTCGTGCGACGGGCAATCGCACCATGTGCAACTACTGCACAGGATGAACTGTTAAAGGTTGGAGGATGTTACCGCGGTAATAACAACTCCCGAATCCCAGAAGGTTCATCATCTAGAAGGTGAAAGTCCTTCCTTCGGAATGATATTTAACGATAAAAGGATACTAAAAATTACACTAAATTTAACTATAGTTAACTTTTTCTTTGGAGGATTTAATGTTTATATTGTGAAAATTGCAGCAGATATAGGTTCTCCAGTAATGTTAGGGCTTCTAAATTCAACTCTAGCTATTGGTACCTTGGTAGGTGCTACTATATTTAGCCAAAAAATATTAAAAAACCTCATTTTAGGATCTAAGCTAGTTTTATGTTCTTGTCTCTTTGGTGTAATGTTAGTATTTACTAGTTTCTTCGCAAGTTCAGTATGGGTAATATTCCCTCTAACTATCGGTGCAGTATTTTTAGGTGTTACACAGATTCTTACACATCCAATTGTTCAAACTATTGTACCAGAGGAAAAGTTGGGAAGAGTATTCTCGGCTCAATATACAATTAGTGTTGGTATAATGCCTTTAGGTTCATTGATTTTTGGAAAGGTAGCAGAAATTATGAGCTCTGAGATTTTCTTTATCCTAATCGGAATAGTTTATATTTTAATTGGTATTAGTTACTGGTTGCAGAAAGAGATAGCTCATTTTTCACTAACTAGTGAAAGTAACGGTTTATCAAATTAAGTATTTTCAAATAGTTCAATTTTAAGGCTACCTAGAGGTAGTCTTTTATAATTGCCAAAGCAATAAAAATGAAAAGTAGAAATTTGCAAAGAAGTTTTTTGCAAGTTTCTACTTCTAATAGAGTTGGTTATATATCTTGAAAAAATTAGTTCACGCAAGGAACGACCCGAACTTCAGAATGCCTTAAAGGCGACTGCAAAAGGTGATGTATTTGTAATTTATAAACTGGATCGACTAGCCCGCAGTACAAAAGAATTTTATCAACTAACAGATCAACTTAAGGAAAAAGGAGTTGAGTTCGTCAGTGTTAATGATAGCTTTGATACAACAACGCCAACAGGAAAAGCAATGTTTGGGATGTTGGCTGTCTTCGCTGAATTTGAGCGGGATATTATTCATCAAAGAACCAAAGCAGGTCTTGATGCAGCTCGAAAGCGAGGAAAAATTGGGGGCCGACCAGCAATCGATAAAAAAACAAAAAAACACGTACGAACATTATATAACGCTGGAGAAAGTGCAACAGATATTGCTAAGGAATATGGAATAGGTAGATCTACTATTTATAAGATTCTTAATGAATCAGTAGATGAATAAACTGTTTTTGAAAGGTGAACACACAATGATTACAGGAAGAAACTTCATTAGTTTAGCCGTTAAACTTTAATTCCAAGTTAAGCGAATAAGATAAATATTAACTTTATAAGTAATCAGCAGTTGAGGTTCTTTATAAAACCTTAACTACTAGTTCTTTCTTTGTTTTTTCTCGCTCCCCTTTTTTGAACTTAAAAAATTTTTTCAAATCCAAAAAAGTACTTTTCATTTTTTTTTACACATTAAGGTATATGGGGTGCGAGAATGGAATTCCATTTCAAAAACAACGACAAAGAATTCAGCATTAAAATTTCAGTTAGTAATTAAAAAGAACTTCAATCTAATTTACATTAGGTTGAAGTTCTTTTGTTTTTGCGAATAAAAAATTATTTTATTAAAGGTTGTGAATTCTTAATGAGTTTTCCCTTTATATATTGTTAGCTAACAAAAATAAAAAATTATGGAGGTTATTTTTATGTCCTTAGTACCAGATAAAACACAGACTGTCACATTTCGTGAACTACAAGATGTTCTTAATGCAAACCGAAAGATGCAAGATTATATTAGGAATAACAATACCGACGTACATGCAATGCAATTATCTTTCGCATCTTTTGCGTCTGCAATTTTAGGTCTTGCGTTTTGGCAATATACGGCAGGCTCTATCGCATATGGAATTGTTAGTATTGTGACTGGAGTGGGTGCAATGACTCGAGACGATGCTCTTCAAGCGGTTAAAGATGGCGAAACTGAAATACTACGAGTATCGAACACAATGTCTTTTCTAGGTGCTGATACTGCAAATATTACAGTAGGTTATACAGTATTAGACTTAGAAAAGAAAGTTTCCGCTCCTAGCTCTGCAAAGACTAACTATATGACCAAAAACGGCATAATCATCACTGGTTAAAGAGTTTTTGTAGATAAAACAAATAAAGACTATGGATAAACTAGAACAATCATGTTTATCCATAGTCTTTTAATTTAGAAATGATACCTTATCTTTTATTCTGCAACCACTTTCTCTAAAATACTAAAAAACCCTTTATCATCTTTAAATAAATACCTTTCGTATGAGTTATCACCATCATCAACTGTTATTCCTTGTTTATTTATATCCAGATACATTACATAACCTCTGTTCAAAGTGATTTTCATCCGGTAATCATTTGAGATACCTGAATCGACTTTTTTAAATTTCGATTTTTCAAAAGCCTTTATCAATTCTTGTTGAGTTTCGTCTGTTAACTTAATTGGAATAAACAGTTCCTCTGCTTTTGTATCAATCTTTTTCAATTCTACTGATTGTCCTTCTGCACTAAAATCAGCACCTAATACAGCCGCATCTAATATATCCGTCGCAGAATAAGTTGGCTCAGAATTATAAATATACAACCCTATTCCGAGAATAATAACTATAACAACACTAAAAATTGTTATTAAAATAGATTGTTTATCTTTCATGTTTACCCTCCCCATGATTTCTTTTAAATATATGGATTTAGCTTAACTATTTTTATATTACCACATTAATCCAATTAATAATATTTAGATAAAGGTTGTAAAATCAAAGTATTTCCCCCCTTTATATAGTGTTAGCTAACAAAAATAAAATTTAGGAGGTTATTTTATGACCACAACCACAACACTTACTTATTCTCAACTACTAGACTTTATTAATGATACTCGAAGACTAGGGCTTACTAAAGTCGAAAATCAGTTGCTGGCAATACAACAAACAATGACTAATTTAGGCCCTGTTAAAGTAAATGTAACCGCTATACTAAAATAGACAGATTTCGCTAGAATCCCGTGAACACTTTCGCCAGATTAATAGACTTCTAGTAAACTAGTATTATTCGTTTACTGGAGGGTTATGACTTGGAGGAAAAGGTAGTGTTATATATTGAAATTCATCAACTATTTAAGCGCAAAATGAAGATTGCACAAATCGCTAAACATCTAAAAGTTAATCGTGGGACTGTCTATAAATATTTAGGAATGTCATTTGAAGAAGCGCAGGAATATTTAGGAAACCCACTTCAAAAGGCTAAAAAATTAGACCCCTATCGGGATTGGATTGTGGCTTGGTTAGAGGAGTACCCCCATTTAAGTGCAGCGCAAATTCAAGACTGGTTATTAGAAAGACATCCTAAATTAGAAATTGGTGAAAGTACTGTTCGTTCTTACGTAAGAGAAATTCGTGAAGTTTATCAAATTGAGAAAAAAGCAGTTGTTAGACAATATGAAGCAGTCCCAGAACAACCGATGGGTAAGCAACTACAAGTTGACTGGGTGAAACAAAGCAAAAAACAATAATGAAAAAAGAAATTAAATTGTATTTTATCGCCTTTGTGTTAGCACATTCACGTTATAAATATATGGAATGGCAGGACCGGCCATTTACAACTAAGGATGCCATACGCTGTCATGAAAATGCTTTTCGATTTTTTGATGGGCAAACCGAGGAAGTTGTTTATGATCAAGAGCATCTACTTACAGTTAGTGAAAATGCAGGCGACTTAATTTTAAGTCGGAATTTCAAGCATATGTAAAAGAACGTAAGTTTAGAGTCCATCTATGTCGTAAAGCTGACCCTGAGTCTAAAGGAATGATAGAAAACGTGGTGAAATACATAAAAGGTAATTTCGCAGATAGTCGTGTTTTCAAAGATATTGAAAGTTGGAATATAAGTGCGTTACAGTGGTTAGATCGAACAGGTAATAAAAATGTACATAATACAACGAAAAAGAGACCAGTTGAAGTGTTTCACGTCGAAAAGCAACACCTACAACCAGTCTCCCCCATACTTTCATTGGAAAGTACCCGTGCGGCAATTATACCAAGGAACGTAAATAAGGACAATACAATTCGCTTTAAATCAAACCGATATTCAGTTCCCGTTGGAACTTATGGGACCCAAATAGACAACCAAGTATATCTCAAAATCAAACAAGATAAAATGATTATCTTAACTCAGACCGATGGCGAGATACTAGCTGAACATAAAATTTGCAATGATAGAGGAAGGCTTATTAAGAATCGAAATCATTCACGTGATCGTTCTAAAGGAATTGAAGAGATGAAACAAAGTATCATATCTAGCTTTGATAAGCAGGAAGATGCAAGCGCTTATATAAGTGAAATTTGTCAAATATACACACGATACCGCCGTGATCAATTATCAATTCTTCAAACTGTCATTAAAAACGAACCAGAATGGATTAACCTGGCACTTCAAAAATGTATTAACGAAAAACTTTTCAGCGCTAATGATTTCCGCGATGTGATCGATTATTTAAGAAAGTCAAATAGTGAAACGTTTTCGGAAATTAATAAGAGCAATTGTGTGCCTACTTCCAAGGTGAACATTAAAGTAAAAACACGCTCCATAAGTACATATACAAGTATTTTGGAGGGCATATCGAATGAATAAAACTGTAAACGAATTACAAGAACAATTTCGCCAACTAAGATTAGCAGAGACATCTGAAGAACTTCCCCAGCTTCTTAGGGAAGCAGAAAAAGCTTCGTGGACTTATCTAGAATTCTTAGAAGCAATTACAACATTTGAATTAAATAAGCGTGAAAACAAAAGTATCGAGCGAAGAATGAAATGGGCTCGCTTCCCATTTGTTAAAACACTTCAAGAATTTAATGTAGAAGAACAAACAGCTATAACAGAACGTCAGTTAACACAACTTAAAGAGTTTAGCTGGTTAGAAACACAATATAATTTATTTTTATTAGGACCACCTGGTGTAGGAAAGACGTTTCTAGCAGTCTGGCTAGGAATAGAAGCTATTCAAAGAGTTTTTCAAGTGTATTTTGTGACGATGGGCGAACTAATTCAGCTACTCAAAACACAAGAATTTGCACATAAATCGCAGGTCTAGTTAAAACGATTACAATCATCAGATTTAGTAATTATTGATGACTTGATGTACATGGCAATGGATCAACGTGAGGCAAACCTATTCTTTCAACTCGTTAATCACTTGTATGAACGAAGTTCTATTATCTTAACCTCAAATAAGAGCCCTGACCAATGGAGCGAGTTAATGGGTGATCAAGGTATAACTACAGCAATATTGGACCGCCTGTTGCATCGTGTGGAAGTCATTCACATGAATGGTGATAGTTATCGCATGAAGAGCAGACAGCGCGTATTTCAAGAGTAAGTGTATATGGAAAATAGATGCCATTATTAAATTCTATACACATAAAATCAATTAACTCAGTAAACCGGAGGTTTAAAAGCAGATGGTAGTATTAGATGAAAAAGAAGCCACGTTACTCATGCATTCGTACGGAATGAAATGTGATGTACAGCTAGTGATGCAATGGTTAAAAGAAGGACGACTTTCAGGAATTGAAGTTGGTGGTAGATATACTATAGAGGAAAAAGCTGTTTATAACTTCTTAGAAGACTATAGATGGGAAGGTACTGCATACGAACAAGGGATTGATGATCAGACAAAGATTAGTAGATTATTAGAAGAAGTAGAGGATTTTAGACAACGAGTGATGGAATTAGAAAAGGAAAAACAAGTGTGAGTTATAACTAATACTGTCACAACTTATAACTAATTTTGTCACATGATTATAAGTTATTGTGACATCAAAGTTTACCTTGATACTGCGATAAACCTCGCTGTTTCAAGGTTTTCTTGTTTTTATCTCAAATTGTATTTAGTAAGTGTTGTTTACTAAAAATTATAAAAGTAACAGTTTAGTTTTATAATTAATATTGGCATAATTCATTTTTCTTAAGTATCAATAACTATACAGTAACAGGCGTATGTGAAGCTTTATAAAAAAGATTGATCATTTAAAATTAAGTTCGATATTATATAAAAGTTTGATTAAAAACATCTCTCATCTAAGGAATCCTTGAGGATAGATGTTTTTAATTGGTTAATTTTAGTATTATTATAAAGATTGTGAAAAAATGTACTTAAACTAAACCAGCTAATAGAAAGTCAAGAAAAACATTTTTAATCGAAAATCACTTCATGCTATACTAAAAATGTGCAACTCAAATAACCCTCCGAATCTCATTTGGAAGGTTTTTGTTGTATTTGAAAATGTTGTTACTAAATAGTTTCTTGGAACGGTGTTTTCGTTTTTAACATCGCATAAATCCAGTGTAAAAGCTTATTAGCACATGCAATAATAGCTACTTTATAAGGCTTACCTTCTTCACGTTTTAAATCGTAGAAGTCTCGTAACCTCTTATTTCGCGCAATGGTTTCATCTGTTGTTTTCTTTTTACGGCTATCTCGAATTGAACACCGAACTGCTGTAAAAAGCATGTGCCGAAGCCTTGCAGAGCCTCGTTTAGTAATATGATTTTTTGTGCCTTTAAAGCGACCAGATTCAGGATCAAGTCCAGCGAAGGCAACTAACTTTTTCGGATGATTAAAACGATCAATTTCCCCGATTTCAGAAATAATCGTTGCAGCGATTTTTTCACCTACACCAGGGATTGATTGGAGTAACTCATATTCTTCAAGCTGTGCCGCTAACTGATCAATCTCACGCTCTAACGTAAAAAGTTGTTGGTGGTACGCTTGAAGTAAATCAATATACATTTTCAAACTGACTAAAAGGCTTTGATAAAGCGTTGACTGAAACGGATTACGTTCTGCAGCTAATACTAATGCTTCCGCTTTTTCACGAGCCCATTTAAATGAACGTGCCTTACAATGTGCATCAATAAATTGTGCAATCTCTTCAACATCTGTTTCTAGGACTAATTCAGAAGTAGAGTAAGACTGTAAAGTCTTTAAAGAAATCTCAGCGTATAAATCGCCAAAAACTCCTTTATACTCAGGGAATACTTGATCTAATACAGCTTGGAATTGTAGCTTTGTTTGAACCATAATTCCAGTCATATTTTCATGTTGCCTCGTCAAATGCCGAAGGTTTAATAACTGAATACCACGTTTTTTCTGATGCTCTAAATCCTCTTTGTAATACAGTTCACCTAAGTGATAGGCATCAATTGCATCTGTTTTAGTTTTCCGTAAGTTAGAGCTTTTTGCTCGATAAGATACTAATGGATTAACGATAATGACAATGTACTCTCTTGCTTCTAAAAACTGGACAACTGGGGCATGATAGTGACCCGTTGATTCCAATACAACAGGTGGTTTCATCCCTGTTTGACGCTCTAAATCTAGTAAATAAGAGTGTAACTCTTCTAGACCCTCCACCGTATGTTCTACTTTCACACTGTTTTTATAGGGCATTTTTTTATCCAAGAACATTTGAACCTGACTTTCACCTTTTGCAACATCCAGACCTACAACTGGATTCATAAATTATTACCTCCTTATTTAGTGGATTGACCGATAACCTCTATCTACCTTGTTATTCATATCTTCGCTTGTTATGCGGGATCGAAATGTCCCAACCAGCCTAATCATGTGTTAACAAGTAGAGGGCGAACAGTTTAGTTGACGGGATCTAGTCCCAGGGGCAGGTCCGTTCTACCACGGCTACTATCAATCTATAAATTGAATAAAAAATAGTCAACCAGATTTCTCTGGCTGACCTTATAATACGAAAGGGGCAGGATTGTTGAAGATTAGATATGAAAATAGGGGGGGATTCTTTGTCTAAGAAAGGATTTATTTCGTTAGGGTTATTAGGATTTATATGTATAATTATAATTTTGATTTTCATAAATAAACCCAATGAAGATGACTTTGCTAAGTGGTTTGAAGACCATTTTAACGTACAGTGTGAAGATGATAAATGTTATACGTTAAAGTTAAGCGATAATAGTGGAGATTCTGTCAAAAATAGATTTTCTTTTACAGACGGATACTACGACAATGCAGAGGGATTTTTAGGCTTGGGAATGCAAACAAAGAGATTATACAGAAGTATCAATGACCGTAATTTGTTTTTCTCTATTGAAGTAAAGGGATTTTTCGGTAACTTTGAAGTAATAGATTTCAGTCCAAACAAAGTGGATATTACAATGAAATAGTTATTCAGCTAACGAAGGCGTTTATCCAACAATGATTTACGCTTTTTTTGTTGAACTTATTGTACTAATGGGGCAGGATTGTTGAAGAATCGACAGCTCTTTTTTACTGTGCTAACGAAGCATATTAGTACAACTAAAATTTAATTTAAGACAAACAACGTTATACCTGAATTATTCATACCTCGAACATAAATCAGGGTTTTAGGCCAAAAACGATTAGATTCCCGATCCCTTTGAAAGAATCATGATTATTTTTCTTCTGAAAAGCATCTTTCTAGAATGAGGAGCGGAAAAATGCTTGTTTT